>PUMZ01000194.1 GCA_003551565.1 Candidatus Brocadiaceae bacterium
CACGATGCGTCTTAAACTGTGCTATGTCCTATCATTTTTTTGCTCTTGGAGTCAACTGGCCATGGCTTTTTTCGGCTGCTGCGCAGCCGACGCCGTTTATACATGGTAACTTCAGGGGCTCGGGAGTCCGGGAAATGCCACGCTAAAGGCGGGGACGCCTGCCTGCCGGCAGGCAGGCTTGAAAGCGCCCACTACGAGCAGGGTTTTCGGCCACGCCCCCAGCCATTCACTCTGCATTTCGCTTTTGAAGGAGTATTCTTTTCCCCCACCCGGCAAAGTTTGCCGCATCGTTCCGCCTCCGGCCGTTTTTCTTTTTTTTAATAACAAGCGATTTCCCCCCTCAAACGCATCTCTCCGCCCATTTCAGCGCTTTTCCTTGCCTGCTGGCACAGGCTTTGCGAACCTCTTCTCTCAGCACGATCCGACCGGCTTTTCGGAAACAGGACATCGCGCCGCGAGCCGGTTTTCGGCGAGTGGCAGGGAGGTCAAAAAACTGTTTCCCGAATCTTACAGGTAAGTTCGGGCGGGAGGGGGCCGGCGTGGTCGGCCCCGGGAAAAGGAAGATGACTCTATTTTGAGGAGGATATCTCATGAGCATGGTGATCCGGCAGAACCTGATGGCGGAATCCGCACTGCGGAATCTCACAAACACTTATAAGGGTATGGACAAATCGATCCAGCGGCTTTCATCCGGCCTGCGTATCGTGGGCGCAGAGGACGATGCGGCCGGCCTGGCCGTGCGGGAAGGGATGCGGGCCGAAGTGGGCGCACTCGAGCAGGGCATGAGGAACGCAAACGACGCCATCTCGATGCTGCAGACTTTCGACGGAGGGGCGCAGGTGATCGACGAAAAACTGATACGTATGAAGGAACTCGCCATGCAGGCCTCGACCGGCACGTATACCACACAGCAACGCGCGGTCATGAACGATGAGTTCAACGCCATGCGCGAAGAGATCGACCGTATCGCCCGGGCCACTTCGTTCAACCAGATACGAGGCATCGACGGCGGGCTGGAAAACATTAAAATTCACTTCGGGCCGGGCAACGACGCGGCAATGGATTTCTACCACGCTATCGGACAGAACTTCACCGCAGAGGGACTGGGTATCGATCAGCATGTGAGCGGTGAGTTCTCGGAAGGGGAAACCCGTGAAATGGATGCGGACAATGCCCTCATCGAACTCGACGAAATCGTCAATGCTGCATCTGCCGATGAAGATATCGTAACGGTGGCGGTCGATGATACGTCGGACCCAAATGAACTGACACTCACCGGAGTGGCGGAAGGCTCGACAACCGTGACGATTGACGACGGCGACGGTAACGAACAGGTTCTGGCAGTTACGGTCGAAGCCGACGGAACCATCACCGTGGACGGAGACTACGCTACGGATGCCAATGTCGTGGAGGTGAACATCGCCACCCAGGACAGTGCGGGAGCGGCCCTTGGCGCTATCGATCGGGCAATCGAACAGAAGGTCGCCGGGCGGGCCCATTTCGGGGCGATAATGAACCGTCTGGAAAACACGGTCACTGCCACCGGCATCCAGCGTGAGAACCTGATGGCGGCCGAATCACAGATCAGTGACGCCGATGTGGCCACCGAGATGTCGGCCCTGGTCAGACAGCAGGTGATGTCGCAGGCGGGTACAGCCATGCTGGCACAGGCCAATGCTGTGCCTGAGATGGCGCTTCAACTGCTCCGGTAATATCTATCACAACCAGGTAACATTCCGTTAAAGGAGGCGTTCTTATGAGCACGACGGTGGAAGCATACAAGGAGCTTTGTCACACTGAAGGCACGCAGGAAGTCGCCGTTGACGGGGGCCGGCTGGTGATCATGCTGTATGACCTCGCCATCGACTCCCTCCACAAGGCGAAGGAGCACCTCGCGGCCAACGACTACATGCGTAAAGGCATACATATCGGGAACGCCCAGGACGTTGTGGCGGCCCTGTCGGAGGGCGTTAACACCGCCGCCGATCCCGAAGTCAGGGATAACCTGATCAGGCTTTACAACTTCGTTTACCGCGAACTGATAAGAGCGAACATCGAGCTCTGCCCGGAAAAAATCGATCGCTGCATCAACGTGCTGACAAATCTCCGGGAGGGCTGGCAAACGGCCCTGGAAGACGGAGTTTGAATGCAGAATCCCGAATGCGGAGGAGCATAGAAGGGAATGACAAACGACAAGGACTTTGCCCAAGCAAGACCCGGAGCCCGCTGTTTAAATTCCAAACATATTGCCGCACATGTGTTTTTTTTCGGGACGCTTTCGCAAACAACGCACCGGGAACCGCCCGCCTTTAAATGATTCCGCAGGACTCCTTCCCGATATAGCCATAAGCTCAAATTTAGAATATAATAAAGAAATGCTCCACCGGTGCTGAAAGAGTCCGCCCTCCCCCACGCTCCCCCGGAAAGGGGGGCACGCCGTGAACCCGCCAAAGAAAGGGCACGAAATTTGCTCTATCCTTCAGAAAACGATGCGAAGGTTCCTGACTTGCCAATGACCGCGCAAATTCGCCGTCCGTTGCAACCACACCGGACGTGACGTTCTGATGCTTGCTGATATTCTTTCAGAAAGGTGCGTATTGGATGGAGCGAAAGGAGGAAAAAAAACGGCCGGAAGACGCTGACATACCGGAGAAGGAGGAAAATGCCGGGCCGCAAGGTTTGGATGAAGAAGACGTGGCGAGTATGGAAAGCGAAACCTCCGGAGAGGCCGGAAACGATGCGGGGACCCCGGGGAACGATTCCGGGCACAATGAGGAAGCTTCCACGGTCCCCCCCCAAAGACGGAAATTCTGTATCAGGGCGATGACAGTGGCCGGGGGCGTCCTGCTTTTTGCCGTTGCCTTCACCCTCACCACCGTTCTCAGCCCCCGGTGCAGTGCCGAAGATCCGAAACGCGGCCGGGCGGCGGAAGATATCCTCCAGATGGCCGATGAGCATGATTACGAGGAATGGATGGAGATCGCCATCGAACTGCGTCGCAAAGGAGACAGCGGGGAGTCTGCGCGGATATTCAGGCATTTGATGGATGATTTTGTTGATGAACCTCCGAAGCATCTCTATGCCATGTACAAGCTCAGCAAGCTTCTGCTGGAGAACGGCAGGTTCGAGGAAGCCGGCCGTATGGCCGAAAACATTGCGGCTGCCGCGGATCCGAACTCGGAGTTGTGGAAAAACTCCATGCTTTTGCAAACGACAGCGGCATTTGAAGGAGGAAAAGCGGGGCGATTTTATACGAGCGGGAGAAAACTGAGAGCCAACACGGGACGTTACGAGGACCAGGACCGACTCAACAAGTGGCTCTCCTACATCCATGCCATGCAGGCGGTTTCATCCTATCAACACGCTCACCCGGACCGCACCGCTCCCTTCGGGATTGAGGAGCCGGTTTTCGGCGGGCGAAGGCCGGATTTTAGCCGGATCAAACTTGCGGATGTGCGGAGCGCTTTGGAAGAATCGCCCCCCCCTACCGCAGAATACGCATTGCAGATGCGTGATGAGAAATACACGCTCAGGGCCTGCCACGCCCCCCTGCAGGACGTGCTTGCGGAATTGACCGAAGTCGCCGATCTGCGGTTCGACTACGAAGATGACGTAAATCTGGACGTGACCGCCGATTTCCGCTGCATCTCGGCGCAAAGCTGCCTGAAAATACTTGCGGGCGCCGCGGGGCTGAGGGCATTGCAGGTTCAGGACGACCTCTGGGTGCTTGAACCGTCCGAACCGGAGCAGCAATCATATGCTTTCGACGATGCCGTCTGGGCTGTGCAGGATTTTGTGATTGCCTATCCGGCATCGGAATTGCTTTGTGAAGCCTATTTCGCGCTCGCCTACCTTTCCCTGATGAATCGGGATTGGGGAGCTGCAGCCGACAGATTCTCCATCCTGCTGGAAAAAACTCCGCAATCCAGCTGGGCCCAGCTTTCGTATTACCTCCGGGGTTGCGTCAACTCCCGACGCGGACGCCGGGGCGATGCACAGAATGATTTTGAAAGCTTTATTGACCATGCCCCGGATCACGCCCTCCGGTGCAGGGCGTTCTATCTCCTGGGACGTTCACTGATGGAGGGCGGCAAGTATAATCGAGCGGCGGCATCCTTCCATCGCGCGCTGACTCCCCGCATGGGACCTGAAAAACCGGAGATTTTGTTCAACATCGCTTACTGCATAGAGAAGTCCGGCGCCGCAGTGCCTCCGGTGAAAGAGCGCTATTTACGCCTGATAACGCTCGCTCCTTTCAGCGAATACACCCGAAAAGCATACCGGCGTATTGGGGATATGATGCGCAAAGAGCGGCGGTTGCAGGAAGCCGTCCGATGGTACGGGGAGTACCTTCAGAGGTGGGACATCACGGACGGAGAAGAGGCAGCGGAAGTGGCCGCTGCTCTTTTCAGTTGCTATACCAAACGCCGGCAATGGAGCAATGCCGCCCTGCTCTACGATACGCTTGCCTCGGCAGGGCGCGCCGAAGGAGTACTGGCGCATCTGATGCCGGAGGCATTGAAAGCCGCCCGCAAGGCGGGCATGGTCGGCCTGACAGAGGACTGGTTCGCACGGAGCGGTCATGAAATAGACGATGAAGCGGCATTCGAAATCGGAATGGAAAACGTCCGGTTGCTTCTGGAAGGCCGGGATTACCGGAACGCACTGGAAACCCTTCAGGCACTTTCGGAACATGCGAGGACCCGGAATCACAGGGATGCCATGGAGCTGTTGCGAGGCGATATCCTGAAAGCCGCCGGGGAGGAAGAAAAGGCCCTCGAGGCGTGGGCGAAAGCTGCATCTGCGGAAGATGCCTCCCCCCGCCGGGAAGCACTTTTGCGAGCGGGAAGATATTACGAAGATATCGGTGAGTTCGAAAAAGCCGCCAGAGCCTATGGGGGAGAGATGCCTTAAATGCAGAATGCAGAATCAACGGATTGGGGTCGTGGTTCAGAGGTTGAACGGAAAAAAGCAAGGATCGGCGTACCCGGGGAAAGACGGCCGGGAAATGGACAAGCCGGAGCAGCAAGCAACTGAAAAAGGAATATGAAACGGAACACATTCAACCACGGTGCGTTTTTAGCGCTTTCCCTCAAGGTGTTGACGGTTGCATGGGCACTGCATGCCACGGGCGTTTGCCCGGCCGGGGAAAGCGCTGCCGAATCCGAAATCAGGTCCATGGAGCGGCTCGAACGCGAATACAGGCAACCTGTCCATGACCCCCACATGGGCCGGCTTGACGAAAAAGTGATCGGGCTGCTCGAGGCCGCGCGGTCTCTGTCAGCCAGGGAAGAGGAAAGACTCAGAACGGGCCGGGTCGAAGAAAGACCGGCGGACGATGAGGTGGATCCGCCCGGCGAGGGGCTCGAGATCGTTCCGGCGGGCTCACGCCGGGATCGGGGTTATGCCTATTTGAAAACGGGCCGGTACGGAAAGGCCGCCGCTCTTTACAGGGATATACTGGAGTCGGAACCGGAGGACAGGCACGCAATCCTCATGCTCGCTTTTTGCCTGCGCAGAAAGGGTGAACGGGAAAAGGCCGGGGGAATGATGAATAGATTGAAAGAGTTGGAGGGCGGAAAAGGGGATGTCGCGGGAGCGGAATGGCTGTCCGGGATCGATGCGATGCTGGATGATTTCAATGGCAATTGACGGAGGCATGCCGATGAACGAACCGTGGGAAATTCTGGCCGAAGCATGCAGGGAAGAAAAGAAAATGTATCTGTCGGTTCTGGATCTTGTGAAAAGTCAGCGGTGCGCCATGGTGCGAGAGAACAATCCATCCGCCGTGCTTGCGGTATGCCGTCAGGTCGAAGCGCTGATGGACCGGATAATGCAAAAGGACAACAGCATCGGAGGAATAAAAAAACGCTGGGTGAATGAGGGGAAGAAAGATCCCTACGGTGAGCTTGAGGCGCTTTTTGATGAACTCGAAAAAATCATCAGAACGGTTTCAAAGCTCCAGGAGAGCGTTCAAAACGAGCTGCAGCATTATATGGAACGTATCAGAACGCAGACAGAGCGGACGCAGTCGGAGCTCCGGTCCCGGAGGGCCGGGAAGGTCTATGGAGGGGGCGGTCTTTGAATGCAGCGTGTGGGACAAGCGGACAGGCTTGCGGAAGTCAGGATCCCGGGCCGGGGGGTCGGAGAATACGGCGACGGCGGAACGGCAGCGAACAAAAAGCATCTCCCGCCTCCTCCGGCCGGTGCTTCAGGAATTTTTGCCGGCGTAAACGCCGGTGTTTTCGGAGCAACCCACACCGCCGGTTGCACAGCGGGCCGTCTGGAGCCGTTTCAACAGGCAGCCAGAACTTTTCGAGGGTATAAAAAGTGACGTCCATAAGCGAGTTCATTGATGTGGAACAAATGGATGCGCGGTCGCTGGAACGTGCGTTTGACCAGTTCTGCGAGCAGACCGAAAAGCTTCAGACGGCATATGACGGCCTGAAAAGGAAAGTCGAGGCCGCCAACCTCGAACTGGAGGCCGTCAACCGTGAATTGGAAGCCAAGGTGCGCAAGCTGGATGAAATGAGCAATTTCCACAAAAGCATCCTCGAAAGCATACCCACCGCCGTAGTGGTGACCGACCTGAAAGGCGGAATAACCACCTTCAACAGCGCCGCCGAAGATATGTGGGGAACCACCGCCGGCTACGCCCGCGGGCGCCATTATGAGGAGGTCATGGGCGAACATGGCGGCCTGCTGGCGAAAGTACTGGAGGACGGCAAGCGTCGGGAAGGCGTTCGCAGGGAGCTGACGGACGGCGATGCGCGCGTGCTTTTCAGTTCCACCGCCGATGTGGTTCACGACTCCCGTGGCAACCCTATAGGCGCCGTTCAGACGGATAGGGATCTCACGCAGGTTTGCATACTGGAACGGCAGCTCATCCAGCAGGAAAAACTGGCTGATTTGGGCAGGATGGCGGCCAATATGGCCCACGAGATCCGCAAGCCGCTCAACGGCATAAAGGGGTTTGCGAGTCTGCTCAAACACGAATCGGGGACGGAAGAAAAAAATGGACGCTATCTGGCCAATATCATGTCCGCCACCGACAGGCTCAATAATATGCTGGGGGAGCTGCTGGACTTTGCAAAACCCGCCGATGCAAGGCCCCGCCCGTGTGACCTGGCCGAGGCGGCGGGGGAAGTCGCTCAGTTCATCTCTGCTGAAAATCACCACGCCGGCGATATTGTCACCGTTGACATTCCGGACGATCTCCGGTTTGTTCGCGCCGACCCGGCCAAACTGAGGCAGGTATTGCTCAACCTCGTAAAAAATGCTGTGGATGCGGTCGGCAACAGGGGGAAAGTCGGTGTCCGGGCGGAGCCGGAAGCAACGGAGTTTGGGGGCGAGCAAGGAATACGCGTGATTATTTCAGACAACGGGTCCGGCATTGCACCGGAGAAAATAGATGTTATACGGCAGCCCTTTTTCAGCGGTAACAGTGGTGCGGGCCTGGGGCTTGCAATCTGCGATCGAATCCTGCAGCAACACCATTCGGAACTTGAAATAAACAGTGTCGTGGGGAAGGGAACCACCGTAGAGTTCCGGCTTTCCGGTGCAGATAAAATGTATTGATCGGCTCAGTTTTTACAGGAAACATAAAATATAAAAAATAACATGTTAGAAAGAATATTGATAGCCGACGACAATGCGATGGACCGGCAACTTTTGGCGGAGCTGCTGGGCAGTGCTGATGACAACATTGAGGTATTGACCGCTTCCGACGGCGTCGGCGCCTGTACGCTGCTTGAGAAGGAGGGCTTCGACGTGGTGATGACCGATCTGAAAATGCCCGGTTGCGACGGTCTGGAGGTGTTGAAAAAGGTCAAATCCTTCGACCCTGCCATAGAGGTTGTTCTGATAAGCGGTTACGAAGACGTTTCTTCGGCGGTGGAAGCCATGAAAAGCGGCGCCTTTGATTACCTGGTCAAGCCCCTCGAACTGGACCATGTGCTCGTGCTTCTTGAAAAACTGCGCGAACGCCTGAGACTGCTCAATGAGAACAAGTACCTCCATGCCGAGCTGGGCGCCTATTCCGGCAATGGCAACATCGTCGGCCAAAGCCGCGTTATGGAAGAGCTTTGCCGGCAGGTCCGGCACGTGGCGGGATCGGATGCAACGGTTCTTCTGCAGGGCGAAAGCGGCACGGGCAAGGAACTGATATCCCACCTGCTCCATCGTTGCAGCCGGAGGAGAGACAAGGCCTTTATCAGGGTGAACTGTGCCGCACTGAGCGAATCCATACTGGAGAGCGAGCTGTTCGGGCACGAGAAAGGGGCTTTTACAGGGGCCGTCTCCTCGCGGCACGGACGATTCGAGCTGGCGGACGGAGGCACCCTGTTGCTCGATGAGATCAGCGAGACCAGCGAGAAACTGCAGGCCGAACTGCTCAGAGTCATTGAAGAAAAGGAGTTCGAACGCGTCGGAGGGAGCAAAACCATCAGCGTCGATGTCCGAATCATCGCCACCACCAACAAGGATCTTGCGGTCGAGGTCTCCGAGAAAAAGTTCCGGGAAGACCTGTTCTACCGCCTTAACGTCGTGCCCCTATATCTGCCCCCTCTCCGCGACCGCCAAGGTGATATTGAACTGCTGAGCAAGTTTTTCGTGGAGAAATTTTCCGAACGCCTCGGCAAGCCCGCTCCGGAGATCGACGAACGGGTTTACAGCAAATTCCGAAGCTATCCCTGGCCGGGGAACGTAAGGGAACTGGAGAACCTTATGCAACGGCTTGTCATTATGGATGTTGACGGGGTTCTGGATCCGGCGGATCTGCCCCCCCACCTTCTTGAAGGTTCCGCTTTAACCCGTAAAGACGAAGGCATGCTATGGGGCGGCACGCTTGAGGATATGGAACGGCGGCTTATTTTGCAGACGCTGAAGCGGACCGGCGGAAACCGCAGGGAAACAGCTCGACGGCTGGGAATTTCGACCAGGACCATACGGAACAAACTCAAAGCCTATGAGGAAGCGGGGAGGGAGGAAAAGGTTGCTTCTCCCTGAAAAAATGTTTGATGAAACGGGCGTGCAACTGCAAAGTTTTGGTACCATATTTGCTTTTAACCCGACGTATAAAGGCCAATAACGTAGCGGATGGAAAGGAGAGATCGGATATGAATTTATTGAACGCGGAATCACTGGTCCGGCTGCTGGAGGCGGGACGGCTCAACCACAGCGTTATCGCCAATAACCTTGCCAACCTCAACACCCCCGGATACAGGACCGGAAGGGTGAAGTTCAGCCGGGCACTTGACGATGTGCTGGACGCGCAGGGGAATATCATGGAAGGTTCGAAAATAGGAACTGAGTTTTACCGTCCACTCTACGACGACGTCTCCCGCGACGGCAACGACGTTGAGCTGGCCCGGGAGATGGCGGAGCTGAATAAAAACGATCTGCGGATGCGCCTGTATCTCAACGTGCTCGGGGTTAGAATCCGTAAGATGCGCGATGCCATTAGAGGATGATTCTTTTCCACGATGCTGCCTGGAAAGGATGTGCGGTTTCGCAGAATCAACGAGCGCCCGGTCGCTTCAACAGGAGGTAAAAAAAATGGAAAACGAGGGAGTCTTCAGGGCCATGAACGTATCGGCCACGGGGCTGGACGCCCAGTGGCGACGGATACAGATGATTGCCAGCAATGTGGCCAATGCCGAAACCACCCGTACCCCGCAGGGCGGACCTTACCAGCCGAAAAAAATCGTCTTTTCGACAATTATGGACGGCCTGCAGGGCGTGAAAGTGGAAGGGGTTTTCGATTCGGACAGAGAACCCCGGCTGGTCCAGAACCCGGGACATCCGGATGCCGACGATGAAGGGTTCGTCCGGATGCCAGACGTGAACATCCCCGAGGAGATGGTCGGGATGATGGCGGCAAGCCGTGCGTATGAGGCCAACCTGGCGGTCATGGACAGATTCCGCAAGGTAACCGAAGAAGCCTTTAACCTCCTGAGGTGATCCGAGATGGTCAACAATGGGATCGATTCCGTCGGTTCGGGATTCTCCGAGCCAGTAGAACAAAGCAACGGCAACCGGCAAAGAAACAATAATGCCGGAGAGTTCGGAAGACTGCTGAACGAAAAAGTTCATGAAGTGAATGAGTTGCAGGTCGAAGCAGACAGGCTCGTGCGCGACCTGATAGCAGGAGAATCGGACAACATTCACGATGTACTGGTGGCCGTTAACGAAGCAGACCTCAGCTTCCGTCTGATGATGGAAGTGCGCAACAAATTGGTGGAAGCATACCAGGAAATTCAGAGGATGCAGATATAAATGCCTGCAATAACAAACTCTCTTAAAAAATTATATCAAAACATATGGATAAACCTCGCTCCCGGCTACAGGGTCCTGCTGGTCTTACTTACGGCCGTGTGCCTGAGTGCGGTGGTGGGCGTCTTCTACTGGAGCACGCGACCCGATTATGAGATACTGAGTGCCCGTCTGGAGGCAAAAGAGGCATCCCGGCTGGCGGAGGCGCTGGAAGAGGCCGGGATCGGGGCCCGCTTCGGCAAGGACGGCAGCGCCGTCATGGTGCCGCGGCGCGAGCGGCACCGGGCCCGCATGGTGGCGGCCAGGGAGGGACTCACCGTCTCAGCGGCTCCCGGTTTCGACACCTTCCGCGATCCGAAAATCGGGATGACCCCCTTCGCTGAAAAAGTCAGCTACCTCAGCGCACTCCAAAACGAACTCGCCGCAACCATCATGACGCTCGAAGCGGTCTCGGAGGCCAGGGTGCATCTCACACTGCCGGAACGCAGACTTTTCCGCGAGGAGCTCGCGGGCCCGTCCGCAAGCGTCCTTGTCCATACAAGAGCATCACGGCGGATCGACCGCAACCTGGCGAATTCCATCGCCAACCTTGTAGCTTCAGCCGTGGAAGATCTTTCGCCCGGAAACGTTACCGTTACAGATAGCGCAGGAAACGTCGTCACCGGAGCCGACACCGACGGCAAGGAGGTGGTCGCCGGCGACCAATTCGCCTACAGGCAGCGCGTGGAGAATTACCTGGCCCAAAAGGCCGAGTCCATGCTCGCCCGCGCGATGGGGCCCGGACGCAGTGAAATAAGGGTCAGCGCCGATCTGGATTTCCATGACGAGCGTACCAGGCAAAAGACTTATGATGAGGACAACCGTGTGCTGGTCAGCGAGATAATATCCACATCAAGTTCCAGCGGCCCCGGTCTGCGCGTGGGCGGGATGGTCGGAGAGATGTCGGCGGAAGACGGATCGGCTCAAGGCGCAGAGCCACAACAGACCCGCTCCGAGGATATCGATACCCGCTTCCTGGTGGGTGAATCCCTGACCGAGTCCGTGAACCGTGGTGTGGCCCTCAACCGCCTCTCTGTGGCGGCCCTGGTCGACCTCGATACCGATGGTGAGTTTGATGTGGAAAAAGTGACGGCGGTCATCGAAGATGCCGTAGGTCTCGACAGGGAGCGCGGGGATACAATCAGGGTTGCTCAGACGAAATTCTTTCACGACGAAACGCAGCCGTCCCCTCTCTTCCACAGCCTGTGGTCGCAGCCGGCAGGCAGGTATGCCGCCGTGGTTCTGTTCGGATTCATACTTTTATTTATCGCCAGACGCGTGTTGAAAAACCTCGAATCGGTATCCGGGGTTCCCAGGAAAGTCCTTATCCCGGAGGTGATGACTGCGGAAGGAACGGATGAGACCGGGATGTGGGACGCAGGCGCTGAAGAGCTCATGTATCAGCAGGTAGCAAAACTTGTGGAGGAAGACCCCGAGACAGCGGGCCGGCTCATTGAAAGCTGGATCGAAGAAGGAAATGGAGAAGGATAGGCTCTGGAACACCGCATGCAGAATGTACTGGCAGGTTATCTCTTATGGCCGGGAAAAAGCAGATCAAACGGAAAGATGAGGATATGACCGAGGCACAGAAGGCTGCGATGCTCGTTATGAGCCTGGACGGAGAAAAAGCCGCATCCGTGCTGCAAAACATGAGCGATCATACCATTGCCAGACTGGGCAAGGCCGTGGAAAGCCTCCAGAATAAGGGCATAAAAAACGAACATAAGATTGAAGCGCTGAAGAGCTTTTTTCTCAAAAAAAGACGCGGGGGGATACTGATAGGGGCCCCGAGCGAACGGTTCCGGAAGGTGCTTGTTCAAGCTTTGGGAGAAGACAAGGCCAGGGAACTCGGTCCGGAGGAAGAGGTCATTGAAGAAGAAGAAATGTCTCAGGTGGAGGCCAACAGGCAGTATGTCGAATCGATGGAGGACGAAGTGCTCGCCGAAGCACTGAGCGGGGAGAGCCCCAGGACCGGAGCCGTGATGATCGCGATGCTGGGAGGAGAGCGGGTCGGTAAGATACTGAACCTTCTGGAAGCGGACCTCCGGGAAAAACTGCTGAACCGCATCATCGCCTCGGGAAACATTTCTGCGGACATCTCCGAAGAAATACTGGCGGGGTTCTGCGAGAAGCTGAGAAAAATCTCTGATTCCGAGGACAAGCCCGGGCCCGGCGAGCAATATCAGGCCCAGGAACTGAGCCAGATGCTGCTTACGCTGGAAAAAGAATCCCGGGATCGCATTCTTAACCAGTTGAAAGAACAGAATCCCGACCTTGCTGAAGAACTCGAACGCCTGATGCTGCAATTCGAAGATATCGTCAAGGTTGCTGACAGGTCCCTGCAGGAATTGATGCGCAATATCGAGACCAATGTCATTGCCATGGCGCTCAAAGGCGCGCCGGAAGAACTGGCCCAGAAAGTCATGGACAATATTTCCGAAAGAATGCAGGAACGGGTGCAGGAGGAACGTGAACTCAGCGGAAGGGTGCCCATGCGCGATGTGAAACAGGCAAGGGAAGAGATAATGCAATACGCCAGACAGCTCTACAGGGAAGGATCCCTGGTTGTCGAAACCGGAGGTGAAGAGTTTGTCGAATGATAATGTCAGAAAACTCAGGCTGAAAGCGCCCCTGCAGAGGGTGCGCGAAGGAGGAAGAAACGAAACCGCCGGGACGGACCATCGGGGGGAGGAACAACGACAGCTTGCAGCAATGCGCGCTGCCATCACGCAGGACCGTGAAGAATTGGAAAAAAAAGAAGGGGCGCTGGCGGAGAAAGAACGGAGGTTTGACCGTCAACTAGAACGCCTGGCAAACCTTATTGCGAGTGCGGAAGAGGAGCAGGTCAGGATTCTTCAGGCAAGCGAAGAGGAAATCGTTTCCCTCAGTCTCACCATTGTGGAAAAAGTGCTCCAATCCGAGATAGAGAACGGACGTTATGAAATCGGCCGGATCGTCGAATCCACGTTAAAAAATGTCAAAAACCAAAGCGATATCGCCGTACGGGTGCATCCCGATGATTATGAAATGGCCAGTGTTGCGGTGGAGAAGATCGGCCCGAACGGTGCTGCAACCAGCATGAAAGTGATTCCTGACGGCTCCATTGCGCCCGCTTCCTGCCGTATTGAGACCGGAATCGGTAAGGTCTACTCCGACATTTCCGGACGGCTGCACCGGATTAAGGAAGCTTTGCTGCCGGGGGAACAACGGGAGCAGGAATGAGAGCAGGGCTGGGAAACGCCGTCATTTTGTCCGGGAAAAGCTTGAACCAATGGATATGACCGAAAAAATTAAAGTCGACCTGCAACCCTACATTGAACGCATAAAAGACATGGATTGCATGTCTTACGAAGGCGTCATCACCAGAGTTACAGGTTCAATTATCGAGGCGCGCAGCCCGGCGATGTCGGTCGGACAGCCCTGCGTGGTAAAGCATGGAAACGGTTCAGGGCGTACGACATTTTCCGCCGAAGTGATAGGGTTCCGGGAAGACATCACCGTACTTATGCCCCTGGAGAAGATGAACGGCGTACAGGCCGGGGATCGGATCTGTTCGGCGCCGCACGAGCTTGAGATAGGACTCGGCGAAGGGCTTCTGGGCCGTGTGGTGGACGGACTCGGCAAGCCAATCGACGGAAAAGGACCCGTCATCTGCCCCGATCGCCTGCCGGTCAACAACGCGTCGCCCCATCCGCTGAAACGCCCGCCGATCAACGAAGTGTTCGAAACCGGTATAAGGGCCGTCGACGTTCCCCTCACGCTGGGTAAAGGACAGAGGGTGGGCGTTTTCAGCGGCGCCGGCGTGGGAAAGAGCACGCTGCTGGGAGAGATCGCACGCGGCGGAGAGGCGGATGTGAATGTTATATGCCTGGTGGGCGAGAGGGGCCGCGAAGTGGGAGAGTTTCTGCGCCATAACCTGGGAGAAGACGGCCTCAGAAAATCGGTGATAGTGGTGGGGACGGCCGACGTGCCCCCTTTGCTGAAGATCAAGGCGGCTTATACTTCCACCACGATTGCCGAATATATGAGAGACAGGGGTATGAACGTTCTGTACATGATGGATTCCATTACCAGGGTGGCCAACGCGCAACGCGAGGTGGGGCTGGCGGCCGGAGAACCGCCAACCACGCGCGGTTATCCGCCGACGGCGTTCAGCATTATTCCGGAACTTGCGGAACGGCTCGGATGTTCCCGGACGGGGAGCATTACCGGAATATATTCCGTACTGGTGGAAAGGGACGATTTCACCGAACCCGTCGCCGACGTTGCCAGGGCGACACTGGACGGGCATATCGCCATGGGCCGCTTTCTGGCCGACAGAGGCCATTACCCCGCAATCGACGTGCTGGCTAGCGTGAGCAGAGTGATGCGGGAGCTGGTAACGGAAAAACACCTGAAAACGGCGCGCAAACTGAAACACGCCCTGAGCACGTACAGGGAAGCTGAAGACCTCATCAAAATAGGCGCTTACGTGAAAGGAAGCAACCGGCAGATCGATATGGCCATCGACCTCATGCCGGAGATCAACCGGTTTCTGTGCCAGGATACCGGACACAGGACCGATATGGAAACAGCCCTTGCGGATGCTTCCGAAATACTCCGGAACTGGGAGGATTAAAAACGAATGGCTGAAAATAAATTTCCGTTCAGGTTCCGAAAATTGCTTGAACTGCGTGAACAGCAGCAGAAAATGGCCGAAATGGAACTGGCTGAGAAGGAACAAACCATCTGCAGGCAAAAAGCACTTGTCGATGAAAAAGAAGCTCTTAAGTGCAAAGCAATAAAACATCAGCGCGAAGCTTCCCTTGCCGCGGATCTGCTGATGAGGTCGGCATGTGCGGCCCACCTCCGGCGCCTCAACGGACAGATCGCTGCCGACCGCAAAAAACTGGACGGGCTTGTCCGCAGCCGTGAGCAGGCACGGGGAAAGCTACGGAAGGCGGCTGTGGCACGGGAAGCTTTAGAGAACTACAGGGACAAAAAAAGATCGGAATTTTTCGCCGGAATGGAACGGCTTGATGAAAGGGTTGCCGAAACCAACAGGATCAATGGAAGGGCCGTCTTGGAGAAAGCGCGATGAAAAAAAAAGTGATAGTTATTGCTGTTCTGGCCACACAAACTCTGCTGGTGTTCGCTTTGAGTTTCGTAACGGTCGTCGTATGGCGCGGCGGCGTTGCTCCGGACAGCCGCCTGACCCGCCTGCCGGTTCTGGGTCCGCTCCTCGTTGCCGAAGAGGCAAAGCCGGTGCAGAAGGAAGCTCCCGATCCCACCTTCTCGGCCGTACCGCCGGTTTACGGTCCGGCGCTATTTTTGCAGCTCGGAGCGGAAGGGCGGGTGGAGCGGTTGGGCAGGAAACTGGAACAAAGCAAACTGGAACAGGAAAGAAAACTCTCGGAGCTCCGGCTGCGTCGGAGGGAACTCGACTCCTGGAGCGATCAGATCGAAAAGGAACGGGAAGCTTTGAGGGAGAAGTTCGAGAGCAAGGCCGAGCAAATCGGCAGGAGAGAAGACGAGCTGGAGCGGCGGAGCGAGGAGCTGAACCGGCAGGAGCATCGCATCAAAGCGGCGGAGCGGAGCAATCTTGAAAAAACCGCACAAATCTATGAGAGGATGGATCCGGAAAGAGCCGGAGCCATCCTCGCCGAGATTTACCGGGAGGGTGATAAGGATACGGCGGTAAAAATCATTGCTCTGATGCGGGACAGGAACGCTGCGCAGACGATCGCAGCCATGCCCGGTGAACACATCGGAGCCGATATCACCGGAATGCTGAAATACGTTACCACCGAGGAGAAATAATATGGACATCGCCACAGCGATAGGAATCCTGGCTGGTTTCGTGGTGGTTTCCGGGGCCATCGTCCTTGGGGGAGGCGCCCTGATGTTCGTGAACGTGCCGGCCATGCTCATCACCTTCGGCGGAACATTCTGCGCCACCCTGGTCCACTTCCCGCTCGGCGATATCGTGGGGATTACCGGAGCGGTTAAGCGAACATTTTCCGTGAACATCCCCCTGGCCGAGGACATCATCAACAGCATGAGTGAGTATGCGCGCACCGCCAGGCGCGACGGGGTGCTGGCGCTCGAAGAAGCCATGTCCGAATGCAGGGACGATTTCCTCAGCAAGGGCCTTCAGATGATCATCGACGGCGTGGAGCGCGATCAGATCGAGGAAGTCATGCTCATCGAGCTCAACGCACTTCAGAGACGGAACCGTCTGGGCGCGAAAATACTTGCGTTTATGGGCGACGCAGCACCGGCCTTCGGAATGGTGGGTACGCTGATCGGGCTTATCCAGATGCTCCGGGAACTGGAAGATCCCGATGCGATCGGCCACGGCATGGCAGTGGCGCTTCTTACGACATTCTATGGCGCCCTGATAGCCAATCTGCTCTTCATACCACTTGCCGGAAAGCTGCGAAAAAGAGAAGAGGAAGAAGAAACTGTGCGGCGGATGATCATCGAAGGCTGCTGCTCCATACAGGCGGGCGTCAACCCCGCGGTGCTGGAAGACAGACTGACCTCGTTCCTGACCCCCGGCGAACGGAATGAACAGCAAGCAAAATAACCAAACGACAGAACCTTTGTAAGCTCCGTTATGAGGAAGACAAGATGGCGGAAACTAAAAAAGGCGCGCCGAAATGGATGGTGACATTCGGCGACGCCGTGACACTGCTGCTGACTTTTTTCGTGCTGCTGATGACCTTCAGCGGGCCGGAAGAAGAAGCTTTGGATGAGCTGAGGAGGGGATTTTCCGCCGGAATCGACAGCTTCGGAATTTACCGGGCGAAACCGGGCGCAGATGCCGTGATCGAAAAAGAACTGAAGCTCTTGATGGCACGCATGGATGTTGGTACATCGCAATACCCCGAGAAATATGCCCGACTGGCCGTGCAGGAGATGCAAAAGTTTCACGAGGATATCGATGTCGAAGAGCTCCCCGATGAAGACAAGCTGAAAGCAATAAAAATAAGGGTTCCTCTCGATGTGATCTTCGGACCCGACGGGCGCCTCAGCGAACAGGGCGCCGGGATACTGGACCGAAACGCCGTCATTACGCGGGCAAAGAACTACAGCATCGTGGTCAGGGTCGAAGCGGGTGCGAAAGGCACTGATTATGCCTTAATAATAGCCGATTACCTGAGAGAAAGGGTATCTCCGGACACGCGGGAAATCGGCCTGTCAAACGATTTCCAGCCCCGCAGCCCTTTGAAGGACGGGGAATGTCTGATCCTCCTGATCGAGGTGTAGCAGCGTGAACCTCCTGAGAAAGAGTGCGAAAGAAGACGATGATGGCGAGGGCAACGGCGCCCCGGCTTTCATGGTCTATTACTGCAGCGTTATGATCCTGCTGCTGGCCTTTTTCATCGTGCTGCAGGCGTTTGCAGAAGAACGGCATGAAGAGATGTTTTACAGGGGAAGGGGCTCCTTCATCAGCGCGCTGGATGCGTTCGGGCTTGGGACCCTGAGCCCGGATCTCAGCCGAAATCCGAGCAGAAAGATCGCACCGCAATACAAACCGGAGGAAGGCGCCGACAGGGAACCCACCGACCAGAGAATCGACCCCGACACCGAAGCAGCCCGGAAAATCATGATGGAACTGGCCAGGGAGATGGAACTCGAACATGTTGAGGGGGCCACCGGTTACAGGGTGGAGATTGCCACCCCGGTCGAATACAGACCCGGCAAGACGGCCCTGACGGAAGAAGAGAAGCGGATCCTCAAAAGGGTGGGCCCGAGACTGGAAGGCCGGATCCGGGCCCACGGCTTCGTGGTGAGGATCAGTTCCGCAATGCCCGGCGGGCCGGAGGATCAGGTGGGGCAACGGGTCGACGAAGTGCTGAAACTGGCCACCATGGTCCGCAGCACATTGATATCCGGTATGAGCCCCCGGGGGCGCAGCATGGCAGAACAACACATATACTCTTTTGTCCGAAACGACGGGGACGGTCGGGCCGCCAACGGAGAAACCCGGAACTTCAATCTGGTTTTGACCCAGCCGTATACGGATTAGCCGAACATTTTATCAACCAACGACAATAATTAATATAAATATTGGAAAGTTTGATTCTTTCCTCAAAAACCATCGCCTGGGGGAAATGCAAAAGTGAACAACGCCATTCCCGGAAGCGGAAATATCATGGGGCGTCGTGACGGAGTCGGATCCGTGATGGCGCTGTTACTGTTGTCCACCAGTATCCTCTTCGTGGCCCTGGGGGTTGCGGCTGCAGTCCTCGTTATGCGTCCGGGCAAAGAATCTTTACCGGAGGCGGAAGCGCCGCGTGGACGAAAGACGGCGGAGGTCACGTTCCGGACGGTGGTGGTGAATCTGAAAGGAGAACGGCTGACCCGTCTTGTGCAGACAACAGTTGCGGTGCAGGTGCAGGGTGAGCGCAGACGAGAACTTGAGGCGCTGTTGGAAGACAGGAAAGTGCTGTTCCTGAACTGGTTGATAAAACACCTGTCCGACAAAACGATCAAAGATGTGGAAGGGGCTGCGGCCCTGCGAAAACTCCAAAGGGAAATCGAGGACGGGTTCAACGCCATTCTCGCTTCCATAGGTACGCCGTTTGAAATCGAAGCCGTCCTTTTCGAGGAGTTCAATGTGCAATGAGCGAGAAGGGAAAACAAAAACTGAGCAGAGATGAACTGTCGGAGCTGCTGAATTTGCGGGAAAAAGCCACCGCAACAGCAGAGCCCGCCGAGGACGGGCGGCGTGTGAGCCGGTACGATTTTTCCCAGCCCAGCAGGTTCAACAAGTCCGAATTGGACTCGCTGCGCAAAATCAACGAGTCCCTCGCGCAGGGCGTGGCCGGCGGACTTTCAAAACTGATGGAAGCCGGACTCAAAGTACGCCTGGAAGAGATGGACCAGATGAAATGGGGCGATCTGACCGAAGATTCCGGGGATTGCGGCCCCGGCTTCGCATTCAAAATGGATCCGGGAAACTACGATTGCGCTTTTCTTATCGACCGGAAGCTGGCGGTTCATTGTGTTGACCGGTTGACCGGCGGTATGGGACCTCTGGAGGCAGAAGAAACGGAAGACGAAAAAGAGGCGGAAGCCGCCGTACTGACCCCCCTGGAGCAAAAATTGCTCGTGAAGATTGCCGGCTGCTTTCTGCATAAACTGCCCGAAATATGGGCGGGGGCGGGACCGCTTGAGGTCGCTGCAGGAGAGTTTGTCGACGACCTCAGCGATTATGGCCTGATGTCGCCGGAAGAAGACGTTTTTTGGGTCTCTTTTCTCGTTCAGAGCACGATAGGGACCGGGCGGGCGGGTCTGGCGGTTCCCTTCCAGGCCATACAGTCACTTCCACCCAGCTCACACCAGACGGGACGGAACGTCGCCCGGAGCAATGAAGATGTAGAAAAAAGCCTCCGGGGAAGCCTGGAGGGTAGTCCGGTCACGCTGACCGCCGTGCTGGGGAATACCGATATGAAGGTAAGAAACCTGTTGAACATCGAGACGGGAGACGTTCTGCTCCTGGGGAAAGCTATAGATGCAAGGATGGATTTGCTGATCAACAAGCGCCCCAAAATGAAGGGATATGTGGGTATTTCCTCGGGCAAGTATGCCGTTAAAATCGATAACCGGGAGGAGTGAAAAGTGGCAGAAGAGCTGACAGAGCCGGAAATGAAAAAGGAAAACGACGTCACCGAAGAGTCCGACGCGGCGAAGGAGCCGGAAAGTCCGCAGGCCGATGTCTCCGGAGCGGAATTCGAGTCCATAGAGGATGCCCCGCAGGGACCGGCCCTCAGTTTGGATGTCGTGCTGGACATATCCATGCCGGTCACTGTGGAACTCGGTCGCACCGAACTGACGGTCAAGAAGCTCCTTCAATTGCGGACCGGCTCGGTCATCGAACTGGATAAAATGGCCGGCGAGCCGCTGGATATCTATATAAGGGATGTATGTTTCGCCAGAGGAGAGGTGGTGGTGGTGGATAACGATTTCGGCGTCCGTATAACCGAGATCCTGAATCCGGACCAGCCTCTGGAAGAATTGGATAAAGGAGAATCCTGAACAACGGGATTTTGGGCCCCGGGCGTCTCCGGATTGGCGTCCGCACGATTTGACCCCTGTTCGTCGGGCGGAAGCCGTCTTTCGCGAGGCTCCGGGCGACAAAGACCCGTCCGCAACGGTTGCGGACGAACGCGTTTACTTTTTTCAGAGGAGGTGCATGATGAAATCGTTAAGAAAATTGTCGTTTGCAGTTGCAGCGCTCGCGCTGCTCGGCGGGGTCGTGTTGGCGCAGAGTGAAGACAACGAGGACACGACCACTTTTGATGTCACCGCGGAAGATGTCAATGAACTGACGATCGATGCCGCTGATAATGACTTCGATCTCAGTCTGGACATTACCGCTGCAGGTGACGATACCTACACCGACGGAGACGAAGCAACATTACCAGATTCGTTGCTTTTAAGTCACAATTTTGATGGTGCCGTTACGGTTGATGCCGAAGTTACTGCCGACCCGGGCATAGAAAGCAACGATATCACACTGGACGTTCGGGTTGCTGACGTGGGAGAAGGATGGGTCACGATTTTGGACGATGGCTCACCGACCGCAGCTCAAGATATCTGGACGGGTATTGCCAGCGATGGATATACGCAAGATCTCGGATTCCGGGTTGATGACGGAGCGGCAAGTCTGTCCGGCACGCCCCGCGGCACGTACGAATTCACCGTGACATTAACCAGCAGTGAGGACCCTTGAGTGGTTTTGCTCCCGTCCTTCTGAGAATATCTTTTCTGCACGGAAGGATATCAGCAAGGTCAAAGGGGTTTTTTGGAGAACAACAACTGTGAGAAAAATCATCATGCTTTTGATGGCGCTTGCACTGCCGGCCGGGAACTGCCCGGCCGGCGTTTCCGCCGTAGGCGGGCTTTCGCGCCGGCACACAGCGGAGCCGGGAGGCCGGTATGATGGCGTTATCCTGGTGCGCAACAGGGGCGATACGGAACGGGAGGTGGTAGTTTATCAGACCGATTTCCGGCGAAACCACGAGGGCCGCAGAACCTACAGCGAACCGGGCAGGCTTGCGCGCTCCAACGCCGGATGGGTCACGCTCAGCCCCGAACGGTTCATCATACCCCCGGGGAGCTCCGAACAGGTCTACTACACCGTCAGCGTGCCCGAGGACGAAAATTTACGCGGCACATACTGGTCGATGGTGATGGTCGAACCAATCGACACACCCGATCCGGAAACGGTCGGGGCGGAGGAGACGAAGGTCAGTGTGGGCATCCGGGTGACGGGCAGGACCGGTATCCACATGATCACAAATATCGGCGAGACCGGCGAACGCGACATCCGTATCATGGACCGCACGCTCGTGCAGGACGACGAAGGACGTGTTTTCCTGCAGATGGATATCGAAAACACCGGCGAGCGGCACATATCGGCGCGCATATGGACGGAGCTTTACAACGACGAGGGAATGAATGTCGGACGGTTCGGCGCCGAACGCACGCGTATGGGCCTGCTTCCGGGCAACTCGTCAAGGCAGAGGATCAACCTTACGCATGTCCCCCCGGGCAGTTACCAGGCACTGGTCATTATCGACGATGACAGCGAAGAGGTCTTCGGCGCGCAGCTTTCGTTCAATCTGCAGGAAGCCGAAGGGACGGAAGCGGGCGGCGATTGACGAAGACGTCCTGGAACTGCGGGAACATAAGGTTGTAAGTTCTCAGTGAACCACGTCATTTCCGCAGGTTCTTCCACCGGGCCGGTGGAAACGGACGGGGATCACTGAATATTTACATAAGGTTGAGCGCTCAATGCCGCAACATCGATTACAAATTGCCGATGTAGCATCTGGCCGGAACCGGAAATTCAACATTCAAGACCCTCGTCTTTTGCCCTTGCTCGCCCTTCTCCCCCTGCTGACGTTCACGCACACCATCGCCCGGGGCAAAGGCCCCGGCGTGGAGGTGCGCGTGACCTCCCCCCATGATGTCGAGACCGATCCCGGTATGATAGTGACCGGCGCCTTCCTGGTGCGTAACGATACTGGCCGGGAAAGAGAGTTTGTTGATATCCTGCAGATTCCGCACGGCTGGCGACCGGTCACAACGCACGGCGACCCGTTTGTGCTGGACGACGGCGCCGAAGCCGTCAGGACGGTAGCTTTGCACGTACCTTCCGCCGCGGGAGCAGGCGAATACGGCATTTCGTACACCATCAGGGACCGGAGGGATTACGGCATAACGGATTCCGACACCTTCACCGTGCGGGTGCGACCGGTGGTGGCGCTGAAACTGATGCCGGAAGATGCGCCGGAGTCGGTCGTCGCCGGCGACGTGATCGAGATCGTGATGCGGCTTATCAACCGGGGGAACGTAACGCGGACTATCGCGCTTGAGGCGAGTATACGACAGCACTGGCCGCTCCGGATCGATCCGGAGAAGCAGCGCCTGGCGCCCGGAGAGTCCACGGTGGTGAACGTAACCGTTGAGACCGACGAACACATCGCCAGGGACACCCGGTGCCGCCCGACCGTCAAAGCGACGACAGGGCGCATTATAGCAACCTCTGCCGAGGAATCGGTCTCGGTCCGGATCGTGCCCCGGCCGCCGGAACGGATCGACCCGTACCGCAGGATCGATTCCCGGATCAAAATCGTTGCCGTCGGCGGCGACCGCGGCGAAGGGATGCAGGCAGAGCTCTCCGGCGGAGGATACCTGGACGCGGACGGGGAGCGTCGTTTGGATTTTTTCTTTCGCGCCCCCGATATCAGCGATCAACGCTACGGAAGACGCGACGAGTACCGGATGAGTTATTCCGACAGCGCGGTCACCGCCCATATTGGGGACAGATCATATTCGCTTTCCGATCTGACGGAAAGGCACCGGTACGGGCGGGGGGTGGAGCTCAACCTGCATCCCGGCGAAGTGTTCGCAACGGGCGCGCATTTCGTGCGTACCCGTTGGGGCGAGCCGAGGGAGAAGCAGAGCGGCGTGTACGGCGAGGCGCAGATGAACGACTGGTTCCGGCTGCGGGGAAACGTGCTGTGGAAAGAAAGAGAGAAGGAAAATCATATCTACAGCCTCCAGTCGCGCATCACTGTGCATGAGGCCTTCAACCTCGGCCTGGAATATGGCTACAGCAACACGCGCGGGGCCGGCAACGATACCGCTTACCGGATGGATTTCTCCGGCCGTGCATGGGAAAGAGTAAGATATTCCGTGCTCAAAATCCGGGCTGAACCGGGCTATGCCGGCTATTACAGCGATGCGGACTCGCTGTCGGGCCGCATTTTTTTCCCGCTGACAGACGGCGTCCGGGGCAGTTTTTCCTACAGGGAGTATGCCCGGAATCTCGACCGTGATACCGAACTCAGATCTGCCGAGCGCACCCGGCACTACGGAACGGGATTGAACTGCCGCCTCCCCACACGGACAAACATTTCTCTCGATTACCACAGACGCTGCACCAGGGACGTGCTGCCCGATCCGCGCTATGACTACATGACGGATGTTGTCGGACTGGGGGTGCGTCAGAGAATTGGTTGGGCAAGTCTCAGCTTGCGCACCGAACGCGGCGAACACCGCGACAGATTGAACAACTCGACCCGACGCGGCCTGGAAAGATACCGGCTTTCCGCCTCCTTCCGGCCCAGCAGCCGGCAAAGATACGGCGCTTACTACAACTTCGGGCACAGCTACTTCCGCACCGCCGAACCGGCAAGAACCAGGTCGGCCGGTGCGTCCGGTTCCTGGGACATAACCCGGACCCTCACAGCCGGACTCCGTTATTCGAAAAGCGGACTGGAATCGGAGACTCTTCCGACCGGCAGGTGGAGCGGATCGCTTTCCTACTCGCTGCCGAACGGCCACCGGCTATCGGCACGCGGCTCGTGGAGCAGGCGCAGAGGCCGGGATTCGAGCAGTTATGCCTACGCTTCCTACACCGTTCCGTTCGGCATACCCGTGGGCAGGGATCAAGATATCGGACGGATCAAGGGGGCGATCTACGATGCCGAAACGTACGAGCCCCTCCCCCGGGTGAGGGTTTGGTTGAACGAACATACGGCCGTCACCGATGACGACGGCGAGTTCGATTTTCCGGCGCTGGAACCCGGCACGCACCTGTTGCGTATCAACAGGCATGACGTGGGGCTCGACAGGGTGACGGTTGACCGGACGCCCATCAACGTTGAAGTCCAGCCCGGGCGGACGGAATACGTCGATGTACCCGTGGTCAAATCCGCCGAAATATCCGGACGCGTGGCTGTTTTCGGTTTCGATAACGGCAACAACTATCTCGATTACAGGGATATCAACGATTTTCGGGACAACAATTTGAAGCTTTCCGGTGACGGAAATGGGTTGGTCCAGGTCGGCGCCCTGGCCGGTATTCTGATCGAGCTCCGGAACGGCACAGAGGTGTTCCGGCAGATGACCGGATCCGGGGGAGCGTTTGTTTTCAAAGAGCTCAGGCCGGGGCGTTGGACGCTCAGGATGTATGGCAACGATAACTTGCCGGACCATTACTATCCGGAACAGGAAGAGTATGTGTTGAAGCTCGATCCGGGCGATATGTCCCATGTCCTCATCCGGGTCCTGCCCCGAGAACGGCGGATACGTATCATTGATGAAGGAGAAGTGGAGTAGTTCGCCCTGTTCCATTTTTGCCGGGCATCCGGCACCTCGTCGTGATAAAAACGTTTCCCCATCATTTTTCCTTCCTTGGCGAGCGCACATATTTGCGATGCACATCCAATCCGTTATAATAAAGGAAGAGTTGCGAAAACGCTTACAAGGGGTGCGATGGGATGCAAAAGATATTTAGATACTTGCCCATGGATGAAGTCTTCAGCGGTGTTCTGTCGTTATTTCCCGGCAATCCGGGCAGAAGTTTGCTGCTGACGGCCCTCATCATGGCCTCCGGATTTTTTTCTGTTTCCGTCGATGCACAGCCGTCGGACGTCGTTCTGGAATTTGACGGCGCCGACGGTTATGTCGAAATACCACACGCAAGTGCGCTGGATCCGGAGGACGATCATTGGACCTGCGAATTCTGGGTCAGGGTGCTCGAGCGCGTTGAAGGGGCCGATAAGTTCATAGCCAAACGGCACAGGGAGCGGGGTGTCGGCGCCGTGGGGTTTTATCTTGGGAACCGTTTTGCTCCGAATTGTGACGACGGAATCAGGCAAAACTTCGGGTTCGGAAGGATACCGCTTGATGAGTGGGTCCATATCGCCGTGCAGATTGACAGAGATGAAGACAAGTTCAGGGCCTATATGAATGGCGAGCTGGTTTCAGAGGGTGTTTCGGGGTTGACCGGGTCGGTTGCGTCTTCTTCCGACCTCATAATAGGCGGGGACAGTTTGGGACGGTTGCAGGGCTACCATTGCCAGATAAGCCACGTGCGCATCTGGAAAGGCGTGCACCTGACGCAGGAGATGATCCGCAACAACATGCATAATAAGGTTGCCGGCGACGCAGAAGGGCTGGCGGGTTACTGGCCCCTGGACGATGGCCGCGGCGGTACTGCACGGGACATCTCTGTGAACCGGAATGACGGGATCCTGACCGGAGAACAACAACCGAAGTGGATGCCTGCCCGGGCATTTGCGAGGAATCTGCCGGACGAAAAGAACGTCCAGCCGGGACAGGATGCAGTACTCGGTCCCGTGATGTTGCATGAACCGGAAGGAGAAGTCACCTATCAATGGTATTTCAACGGAGAGCCGATCGCTGACGCCGAAGAGCCCTCGCTGACCATACAGGATGTCACGACCGATCATCTGGGGGTTTATTATGTCAAGGTCAATGACGATCGCGAGGTGACACCGATAGCTTCCAACCACATGGAACTGCCGCCCTGGCCGCTGTGGCGGTCCGAACTGGAGGGCAAAATTGCAGAACGGGGGGACACCGTTACTCTCGGCCCTGTGGAACTGTACGCGCCGCGGGGTGAAGTCAGCTACCAGTGGTTCCGGGACGGGAACCCCATCGAAGGAGCCACGGGCAACAGCCTCAGGATTGAGGGGGTCCGGGAAGAGGATCTGGGCGTCTATTATGTGCGCGTTGACGATGAACAGGACATGACCCCGGTCACCACCGGCGATTTAAGGTTGGCAGAAGCGCCTGCATGGCCGATGTGGCGGTATGATGCCGCCCGGTCCGCTTCGGCGCCGCAAGTTTTAGAAGAGGATCTGCATCTGCATTGGGTGAGGGAACTTCCGGAACCGAAACGTGCCTGGCCGCAACAGCAGGACGACGGCCGCACGTTGCAGTTCGACCTTTCTTACGCGCCGGTGGCCGCAGGGCGCCGTGTGTTTGTCCCCTCCAGCGTTACCGACAGCGTTACGGCGTACTGCATCGAAGACGGCAGCAAGCTGTGGCGCTACTACGCCAACGGCCCCGTGCGCCTGGCGCCTGCAGTGTGGCGGGGAAACGTTTATTTCGTCAGCGACGACGGTCACCTGTATTGTGTCGATGCAGACAGCGGAGAACTCGAGTGGAAATTCCGCGGTGGACCGTCGGACCACCGGCTGCTGGGAAACGCCAGGATCATCAACTTCTGGCCGGCGCGCGGCGCTCCTGCCGTCAAAGACGGCAGGGTTTATTTTGCCGCCGGGATATGGCCGTTCCACGGCGTGTTCGTCTACGCCCTTGATGCCGCGAGCGGAGATGTCGAGTGGGTCAGCGATACCAATGAACGCCTGGTGCCGCAGGGCTATATCGCAGCGGGAACCGATAAGCTCGTTGTCGCGGGCGGAAGGTCCGCGGGATATTATTTCAATCGCCATACCGGCGAACTCCTTGAACGCACCCGGAGGGGCTACGAAGCGCATGCGGTCGATGGAGGCCGCATCGGGGAGGTCAAACCCCGCTCAACGTCCGAGACGACCTGGTATCTCGTCCACCGGCTCGATTCCCCGAGAAAAGCCAAAGTGAATCCGATGCTGCAATCGCGGTTGAACACTGTCAAAGATCGGATTGAGGGGACTGTTTTTTATAAGCTGGCGGCCTACGGCAGGATGATTGTCAGCACAGAATGCGGCAAGCTGTACTGTTTCGGTCCGGAAGAGGTTGAACCGCAACGGCACGCACACAATCCCCTCCCGCTGGAGCCGGAGGGTGGACGATGGGCGGAGGTGGCTGAGAGCGTTCTGGATGAACTGGAAAGTCCGGGCGGCTATGCACTCATGCTCGGAGCCGGGTCCGGCGGCTTGCTCAAAGAAATTCTGAACGGAAGTGACTTGCATGTCGTGGTGGTCGAATCGGATGAGGAACGGGTGAGGGAACTGCGCGACAGGTTGGCGGAGTCCGGCCGTTACGGGCGCCGCGCCGCGGTCATCAAGGCCTCCCCATCCTCGTTCTCGGTACAGCCCTACCTGTTCAATCTCGTGATAAGTGAAGACATTGCCGGCGCAGAAGCCGGCGGGGAGGCCCGAATATCTGCTCTTCTCAACTGGCTTATGCCTTACTCGGGTGTCGCCTGGCTCGGGGCTTCTTCGGAAGACGCCGCTGCGCTGGCGGCTGTCGCCAACTCCGCCGGTGTTGACCGGGTATCGATTGAGGCGCGGGAGGATCACCTTTTCGCCACCCGAGATGGCCCGCTGACCGGCGCCGGGGAGTGGACCCATCAGTGGCATTGTACCGCCAATACGCTCACCTCCCTGGACAGCCGGGTGCGACTGCCCCTTGGTCTGTTGTGGTTCGGCGGTCCCACAAATCACAACATTCTGCCGCGCCATGCGCGCGGGCCCCGCCCCCAGGTTGCGGGGGGACGCCTGGTGTTTCTTGGGCCGGACACCATTGCGGCGCGCTGTGTCTATTCGGGACGCCATTTGTGGGAACGCGGCTTCCACGGTATCGGAGGGCCTTTCGATACCACGTCTCACCAGGCGGGCACTGCCTATATCGGCAGTCCGTTTGTAACCCTGCCCGACAGCATATACCTGCGCCATGACGGTATCGTTCATCGCCTCGACCCGGCAACCGGAGACACGCTGGCGGAATTCGAACCGCCGGGCAGAGCGCTGGAAGAAATATACGCGGCGGAAAAACTGGATGGCCTCATGGGCCTCGGGCGGAGGGAGCGTGCGCCGGACTGGGGACACATCAGCGTCCAGGGCGACTTTTTGATAACGACATCGGAACCGCATATGTTTGAAGGAGAGAGGTTGGGAGATCTTGAAAGCCACAGCGGATCCTCAAGCAGACTTCTTGCAGTGATGAACCGCTATAACGGTGACGTGTTATGGCAGCGGAAGGGCGATGCAGGCTTCCGGCACAATGCCATCATCAGCTCGGGAGACGTTCTCTTCGCCGTGGACGGGTTGTCCGAGGGAGCGCTTGCTTACCTGGCCCGCCGCGGCAAACAACCCGAAGATAATTCGCAACTGATGGCGCTCGATATCCGGACGGGGAAAGAACTCTGGGTGAAAAACAGCGAAGTTTTTGCCACCTTTTTACTCTACAGCGACGACCATGACATCCTTGTCGAGGGCGGGAGCTATGACCTGGATAACCGGCGTATTCGCCGCGGCCTCGTCCTGCCCGGGGAACCCGAAATCGTCTCCGCCCGCCGTGGCCGTGACGGACAGCTCCTGTGGGAAGGAATCGACCTGCGGCTGCCCGGTGCGGTCGCCGGAGAGATGCTTATTTCGGGATCGCAGAATAAATCCATATCGTTGCTGAGCGGTGAAACGTGGATGCGGGAACAGCCGCTGACAGGAGAAAAAAGCAACTGGACATATTCCAGGGCCGGAAAGGGTTGCGACATCATCAACGCAAGTCAACACCTGCTGTTGTTCCGCGCCGGAGATGCAAGCTATCATGATCTGGAACATGATTCCGGACAGGGGTATTTTCACGGTTTTCGCAGCGGATGTACCACGAACCTCATACCCGCCGATGGTGTACTCAGCGCACTTGATTATACGCGCACCTGCAACTGTTCCTATTCCCATCAAACATCACTGGCCATGGTCAATATGCCCGATGGGCCGGGCGTGGATTTCTGGACGCTCCACGAGGGATCACCACCTGACCCGGCGGGATTCGGTTTGAATTTCGGCGCACCCGGACGCAGGGTCGATGTCGAGGGTACGGGCTTTGTATGGCATGACCGTTCCGGGACGCACCGGCGCCACCCGTCCGCTATCAAAGACAACGGCGGCGGCATCGGCTGGGTGGCCGCATCGGGGCGCGAAACAAGCGGCACGATAACGATCAACGACCTGATCGACACCACGTATACGGTCCGCCTCCACTTTGCCGAGCCCGACGAAGAGATCGGCCCGGGCGAGCGGGTATTCGACGTGCTCATCGATGGCGAAAAGGTTCTCGACGGATTCGATATCGTACGCCAAACCGGTGGCGCTTTGCGCGGAGTGGTCAAGGAATTCTCCATGGTTGTGGAGGGCAGCCGGATGAGCCTGGAGCTCCGCAGCTGCGAAGATTCTCAGCGCGATCCGGTTATCAGCGGCATCGAAGTGCATGCAGAGGGTTACGAATGATCAAAGAATGAAATAAGCGGGATAAGCGGCGGGTAACCGAATCGGACCCGCCAGGCCCGACGTCGTGCACATCCCCCCCATCCAGACCCCGGCATCATCTACGGCTGGAGCACATCCTCCTTCCGCGATTCAACCATGATCTCCACCGTGTCCACATCATCAAATTGCCGCAAGGTCCTCGTTATCTGTTGCCGGATCGCCGTCACCCATGCCGACCCGCCACCTGGTTCGATATCCCGGCTGAAATTGCATCGGGCAGCCCCGTTCTGCACTTCGAACGACAGCAGAACCGTCCCCGCCGGGATCGCGCTTGAATAGCCTTTGTGCTTCTCCTCACCAGTGACCCCATTCAGAAGTAAGATCAGCGCTGATTCTATAATGCATTGTCCGGCGGATAGTTCTCTGGCAACCGGCTCCACCGATTCCATCCCGTCGGTGACCTGAACAAAATAAAGGTTGACGGTTTCCGTTGCCGATTCTTTTCCAGGCATGTCAGAATCGATCGCCCCGGCTGTGCCGTTATTCACAGGATCGCATCCTGTTAAGATGGATGCGAAGCAGGCGATCAGTAAGGCAGAATATGCGATATGTTGTTCCATGGCTACCGTTGGATTTATCGTTCTGGGGACCATGCGGACACTTCACTGCACGTACTTTAGCCCCCATATTTCATAGACCAAGCCGGACAAATGGCGGTTGACCTGCCTGCTGCAGGCTGGCCCTGCGGGCGCCCGGCAATCCGATCCCATCCCCTGACATCCAGTGCATCCGTTCGCGGAACACAAAAGCAATCAACCGGGGAAAAGGAGCTCCAGAAGTTTTTCGTCCGGTTGACGGCCGTATTCGGACAGTTCGAAAGCTTCGGCGTAGCGCACTTTCGCTCCTTGCTCCGGTCCGTAACGTGCGATCAAACCCTCCCGGCAGCTCTCGGCAATCCGGCGGAACCTTTCCGCAAACTTTTTGCTGAGCCATTCCCGCCGTTCTGATGCATCTTCAGGCACTTCGTGCAGATAGCCGCAATTGAATGGAATCCATTCAAAAAACTGACTCTCATGACAAGCCATCATGCCGATTTTCTGTGCGAACTGCTCATCGACAGACAGTGCGATGTCCGCCTGAAAGGGGGTTGGCCTGCGGAAACGATCCCATCCATGAACGATAACGGGCATCCGCTCCATCGCCGGAACGTCCGGGCAGACAAGAGGCACGGTCAGCAAATAGGAAACATCGACGGCAACCTGACCGGCAGCCCGATGGTCCGCATGATAATCCACGGTCCGCGGAGCAACCAACAGGTCGGGGTGAAACCGGCGTATCAGGCGCAGGACTTCCTCCCGGATATCGAGTGTGGGCTGGATTCTGCCATCGTCATGGTCCAGCACGACATATTCGGCGCCGATTGTCGCCGCCGAACGCCGGGCCTCTTCTTTCCGTCGTTTCGCCAGAGCCTCACGGGCCATCTCATGATGGCCGGCATTACCGTTGGAAATTGAGACGAACAACGCTTCCCCGCCACGTTCTATTACCTGCGCAGCCAACCCACCCGCGCTGATCTCTCCATCATCGGGATGCGCACCGACAAACATCATTCGCATAACAGGCTCCTTTCATATACAATGCCACCGGCCGCAATAATTCCCTTAAACGGACATGCAACCGAAAGCTGGGTAACAAAGAAATTTCCGGGAAACAACAGCAGTTTACACAATTCTTTTCCGCCAATCAAGGAAACGATGGCCGGGACAATACCGGGAAGAAGGAACGCCATGCACACCGGTCATTTCGCGCGAAAACGGAGCCGGAGGAGGGTTCGCAAATACCGGACGGAGGTCGTCAGCACCCCGAACTTCGACCGCCCCGCCGTTCGCCGCTTCCACGATATCGGCACAGTCACGACCGGATGCCCCCTTAAAACGGCCTTCAACGGCAGCTCGACAGACAGCTCGAACCCCTGCGATTCAAGCGGCTCCACATCCCGCAGGACATCCCGGTGGTAGGCCTTGAAAGCGTTGGTTATATCTCCGTGCCGGATGCCGAACAGGCCGGCGATCAACAGGTTGCCCAGGCGGTTGACGATCATTTTAACCGGCGGATATCCCTGGGCATCCGCACCGCGGATGAAACGTGATCCGAAGACGCACCGGGCGCCGCTCTTCATTTTTTGGTAGTAGAGCAGGACATCCCCTGCAGATTCCGAACCGTCCGCCATGACCACCGCCACGGCCCGCCCCCGGCAATGCGCAAGGCCGGTGCGAACCGCACTGCCGAATCCGCCGGGAGGCCGGCTCTCAAAACGCCTTACGGCCTCGAGTTCGTCGCTCAAGCGCCGGATCACCGCGCCGGTTGCATCCGAGCTCCGGTCGTTGACCACGAGTATTTCGTAGTCAGTCACTTTTGCCTCAGCAAACCGCACAGCTATGCTTCTGACGGTTTCCGCGATCGCGTCCTCCTCATCACGTGCAGGTATAAGGACTGAGAAAGCAACGTCTCCGGTGATATCTTTCTTCGGTGACATGGTCCTGACAAGAAAAGCCGCTATGAAATATGGGGGAAGCGCCTGATCACCGGCCCATATACAGCAGGTACGGCCCGACTTCACGATGCAGCTGATAATGCTCCTCGACGGCTGCTACCACATCCGGAGGGAAATCGGACCCTTCCGGTCCGCCCGGTTGTTGATCTCTCAGTATAATCAGGGCAAAATATCCCTGTCCGATGCGGCGCTGGAGCGCTGCATCGGACATCCGCCCGGCCCGGACAAGCCGGCCGTATTGGAACGGCTGTACAGGTATATCTCGTCCGGCCGCAAGAAGGTACCCGGGGTCATCCGCCAGGACCGGGCCGGTGGTGCTGCGAATCTCCGCAACCATAAGATGCCCAATCCGCCGGTCGCTCGCGCCCGGCGTCAACGCCGAGTGACCTGCCGGCACCTCCTGTCCGTAGGTGGCGGTAAAGACCGGCTGGGGGGCGACGGGCAGATACAGGGCGAACTGCGCAACCAGGCACCACAGCACAATATTGACCCGGCCCCCGCTGATTACACGTGCAGAAAACGGCGCCGTCATCAAAACACCAGCCGTCAGGGGGCCGAGGAAATAATGCGAGTCGGCCCCCGTTTTCATGCCGCCCAGCAGTAACGTGACCGATAAAATGAGCGCAAACCACCAGCGCGGAGAGGTGCGGTCGCCACTCTGCAAGCCCAGCACCAATGCGAGCAGGACAAAAGGATGACGTCCGGCGCCCGCCAGGGCGATAACTGCCATTGAACGCCATGATGTGCCGACCCGGTTCATCTCTCCGAAATGCCCGATGATGCCACGTTCCCCTCTCGCCCACAGCCAAAGGGTAATGGCCAGGGCGGGAAGCAGCAGTCCGAGACCAAAAGCCAGGCCTTTGGAGCGCCACTCGCGCCGGCCCGCCACCAGCCCCGTGAGCGCCGCGGCGGCGAAAATCGGTTTGATCAGTACCGCCGCCGATGCCGCCAGCCCGGCAAAGAACCAGTGCCAGGGAAAGGACACGGATGTTTCGCACCCCCCCGCTCCGGGGCCCTTCAGCCGATCCGGCCGGCCTTTTTCCATCAGCGCCAATGCGGCCAGCGAAGCCGCAATCGCAGCCATGTCCACCCGCGCCATCAGAGCATACCGCCATACCAGCGGCGATGCGCAGAAAAGAGCAACCGCACATGCCGCTCCCACAGGCCGCAGATCGCGACGGCACAGTCGGTAAATAAAGGCAAGACTCACAATCAGCCCGAGCAGAGAAATCGTCCGTGCAGCAGTGAAAACCCCCTCTCCCCAACCGGCGAACGGCGCCGCCAGCGAGAACCATAGCGGACCGTAAGGGTTATGGAGCCATGGCATGTCCTCCGCCGCCATCGGAGGGTAAAGCGCCAGACCTTCCCGCAAGCGCAGCAGCCAGTTCAGCACCACACCTTCCCCGTATTCCACCGGATAGGGAAACGGCAACGTCACCACGACGTGCCGGATGAATGCGGCCAGTAAAATCAGCAGCAATATCCCGCTCAGCCCCCACGGGATTCGTGGATCCGGCGCTTTTGTTCCGATCGGTTCCTTCGAATTATTCATTGTGGTGCATAGTCCCGTTCGATGCGGATGTTGTAGACGAGTCCGCTCGCCTGAAAAACGTGTTCGCCGGCGCTTAAGAACAGCGTCTCTCCGCTGGCAACATCGCGGGAATTTACGGACAAGCCTCCCCCCTGCCAGCGCAGGCGCCAGTGCCCGTCCACGGGAATCTCGATCCCGGTTTCCCGGCCCGGCCTGAGCCGCTCGCGTCGCACACCGGCGCCGTAAACGTCTTCGATGCCGGTGGGCATGTAATATTCTTCGATAAATATCTGTATTTTAACCGGCATATCTTTCACCCTGTAATCGCGGATCAGGGGCGGCAAGCCGGCATCATAAAGGCCGCGGATAACGTCCCCGGCGTATTCATCAACGCCCTCCAGGAGCTCGTCATGCTCTATCATCAGCAGTATTTCTTCGTGCATGAACGCATGATACCCCACGTGGGGGCGCCAGAACATCAGGGCGCGGCCGTCGAATACGGGCCCTTCGGGCGCAAACTCATCCAGCGCAGCCATACGCTCGAGGTCGCCATGGTTGCCGGCCGCAAGATGCCCGGGCAGAGCCCGCAGCGATGCAGCGCCCGGCAGCAGCAACACAGCAACCGTCGCCAAAACCGGCGACCCTGCCCCCGGGCCGGCGCCGACGGCCTGTAACAATGACGTGCAGAACAGCATAGAACCCACCCCCAGCACTGCAAGCAGGGGCAGAAAAGATTGACGATACGGAACCGGTATGATGGCGATAAGGGCGATGGAACCCGCGAGCAATACGGCCAACGCCGCCCTGTGGCGCCGCTTTGATGCATCCCCGGCCATGAAAATCCCCAGGACCCCGGTCACAACCAGCGCACCTGCACTGAGGAACAATTCAGCGCCGTAACCGGCCGCGGAAAATGAATGGAGCCACCGGAGGTTCAGCAGCACTGTCAGCTCATAAGCGTCCCGCGCCACCCCCATCGCGACCATCCAGGCGGCATAGCCCGCTAAGGCCACCAAAAAAGCTATCCCCGCCCATCCCGCATGGCGGCGGCCATGCAAAAAAATCACGGCAACAAGCAGTGCAACGGCAACGACCGCGTATTTCTGGCTCAGCAGGGCCATCAGTGCGGCCAGGAGACCGACAGACACCGGTTTCCACGGCATCCTCCGGCCCCCGGAGCCCGCAGAGGCGGCCGGGACTCCCGTCAGAACCCAAACGGCCCCGGCAAAGGCCAGCATGGCGGGGACCTCCGGGCGGGCCTCGGTCATCTTCAGCAGGAACATGGGCGTCAGGCCCAGCAACCAGATCCCCGCACCCGCACCGCGTTGCGATGCGCCCAGCCTCCGGCCCGATTTGTAGAGCAAGAAGAGCGTCCCGGCGGCGGCGAGCAGACTGATCGCCCTGAACACGAATATCATCGCCCTGCCCTCGCCAAGGCGGAACAGCGGAGCCGCCATGCCGTGGTAGAGAACCAGGTGATGCTCGAAAAAATCGGCATACGGACGCTCCCCCCGGTGCATCAGCCATGCAACGTTCGTGTGCTGGAACTCATCGTCGTCGAATGCATGGAAAGCCGTGGAATACGTCCACAGACAGCCCAGTGCAATCGCCATGGCGAAAAGTAAAAAGCTGCGGCCCTTTTTCCTGTCCGAAATGTTGTCGTTCATGGGAGCAACGCAGACCTTATGATAATGCAGCGCGTATCCAGGATCCCTTTGCCTTCCACGATGCGGTCACCGCGAGGAGCTTCATCAAAACGCCACCTTTTTTTCGACCATTTCCCCTTCGTCGATGGACACATCAATCTCTTTTTCCTCATCTCCACAGGTTATTAAAAGCCTGTAATCCCCCTTCCGAAGCGGAATGATGAGCCCGGGGTCGGCATAGACGGGCAGACGCACTCCGGCCAGCTCCGCCCGGGCATCGGCGGG
>PUMZ01000121.1 GCA_003551565.1 Candidatus Brocadiaceae bacterium
AAAACCTTGTATCGGCTACGACGACACCCCGATAATCCCGGGAACGCGGTACCACGTTCACGATGGTAAAAGGCCGCAGCCGCCGGTGGTTACCCCGGCCGACCAATGCTGCGGCGCGCCCTCGGACGCGATCGTGCTCTTTGACGGAAACGGCCTCGAACGCTGGGCTTCCTTCCGCGACGGTGGTCCCGCGGCCTGGAAAATAATCGACGGCAATCTCGAGGTCGTACCCGGCTCGGGAGACATCCAGACCGTTGACAAAATCGGAGACTGCCAGGTTCACCTCGAGTTCAGGAGCCCCGTGGAAATCACCGGGGACGGCCAGAAACGCGGCAACAGCGGGGTCTTCCTGATGGGGCTCTACGAGATTCAGGTCCTTGACTGTTATAATAATCCCACCTACCCCGACGGCCAGACCGCCGCCATCTACGGCCAAACCCCTCCCCTGGTCAATGCGTGCCGCGGCCCTGGCCGGTGGCAGACATACGATATACTCTGGGAAGCGCCCCGGTTCGAAGGCGACAATCTTGTGCGCCCCGCCTACGTAACCGTCCTGTTGAACGGCGTGATGGTACACCATCACAAAGAGCTTATGGGACCGACAAAGCACAAGCAAACGACCTCGTATACGCCCCACCCCTCCGACGGTCCCCTGAAACTGCAGGACCACGGCGACCTTGTCCGCTACCGGAATATATGGGTGCGGACGAAAACGCAATACGATACGGAAAGATAACAAGCGCGCCTGCGCACCCCGCGCAGGCGCATAGTATTTCTTATTACTTTGTAGTACTTCCAGCCATTTCACCAGTACTATACCTGAAAGAACTCTTGAAGTAGCGGGTTAAGGATCGGCCGGCGCATCCTTCCCGGCATCCGGCCTGGCATAATACTGAAAGATTTTCCCGCGCGAATTGCACGTGATGTAGAACGCATCCTGCCCGCTGCTCAGGCTCAGCCCCCTTGGATTGGGCGTCTGCCCGCTCAAATCGAATGCTCCGATATATTCCGCGGTGCCGATATCGTAGGGTTCCGACAGGTCATACTGCAATATTTCACTCCTGCCGGTATCCAAAAGCAACATAACGAAGCCTTCTTCTACGAACGCGATGCCCCGCACGGCAACCTGCTGATCGCTGATATCGAGCGTTGCAACGGGTTTGCCCGTTGAGACATCCCAGGGGATCTGGAGTTCCACTTCAAACACGGCGCCCGCCCCGCGGTCATCGATAAACAAACTCTTGCCGTCCGGCCTGAAATCGATGTCGTGGCCGCGTATGACAAATTCCCCGACACTCTCCACGCTCAAAACTTCCATCGCAGAGACATTCCAGGCTTCTTCAAGTGCATACGTCCATATAGCGGTGCGGTCAAAAACCCACATCACTTTGCCGTCTTCACTGATCCAGAGACCGTGCTGGCTGCGCCCGTCAAGGGCGGCTTCTTTCACGAACTGAGCCGAACTGATATCCCAGGGCTCGGAAAGCGCATAGGCAACCACGTTGTTGGTGGCGCGTCCGACAACATACATCATCGTTCCGTCCGGATTCCAAAACGTGGCGCGCGCATCGGCAGTCTCATCCGATATGTCAAGGGAATGCCCGCTGAACGCAAACCCGTCGAGCAGGGTTGACGGGCGGACCTGAGCATCTCTTGCGAAGAGGAGCAGCGCCAGAAACACCATCAGCACGGCAGGAACAAACCCGCCCCTGAGGAGGGAAAGGAAGCCCCCGGCCCTGATGTTACGGTTCTTCACCGGCAACTGTTCATCCATAACACTCCTCCCTTATAAAACAAGGCATGGAAGCCGTATCCATACGCAAAACTACAGGTTATGTGGTAATAAAAAGTATGATATCGTTGCACCCGGGGCAACAATCATATCATAACCTTCTGCCTGGCAGAGCGCAAATCCCCTGCCGGTCCCGGTCGGGCGCTGCAAATTCCCGATTGGGAAAATTGCCCCTTTCAAGCTCACAAAGTAAGTCGCCGGGACGGAAGGTCCGTCATGGTTCTGTTGACAACGACTGCTATTTCGACCACAATATCGCTTCACGGTTTTCCGATTCGGTCCGTGCTTTTTTGTCATCCCGCTGTAACATTCCAAAGCGCCTGTCAAAGCCATGGAGGTTTGCGAATTGAAGAGTCCACAAAAAGAGAATGACCCGCATCTTGAGGATATCCTTCCCCTGCATCAGGAGGGGAAAACCAGGATGGTGAGCCGATACAGCCTCGATTCGGTCGCGTCTCTGCGCAAGATTTACACCCCGGGCGTGGCGAAGGTCTGTCAACTTATTGAAGAAAACCCCGAAAAGGCCTGTGACTTCACATCCATCGGCAACACCGTTGCCGTGATCACCAACGGTTCGGCGGTGCTCGGTCTCGGCGACATAGGGGTTCGCGCCTCCATGCCCGTCATGGAGGGGAAGGCGGTGATACTGATGGAGATGGCGGGCGTCAGCGCCATACCTGTTTTGGTTGATACGAGCGATCCCGATGAGTTCATCCGTACCGTTTCTCTCATCGCCCCCACGTTCGGAGCCATTTTGCTGGAGGATATATCGGCGCCGTTATGCTTTCAAGTCGAAGACTCCCTCAAGGCGAGACTTCCCATACCGGTATTCCACGACGACCAGCACGGCACGGCGGTTGTGGTTCTCGGAGCACTTCTGCGCGCCCTGGAAGCCTGCGGCAGACAGGCCGGCGAGCTGGACGCCGTCATCAACGGCGCCGGCGCCGCCGGATGGGCCATCGCACGGTTTTTGCTCAATTTCGGCATCAACGACGTTGTCTTGTGCGATAGCCGGGGAGCCATTTACCGGGGACGAGAAAACGGGATGAATCCCGTTAAACAGGACATTGCTGAATGCACCAACCGCGCCAACGAACAGGGCGAGTTGAAAAGCGTGATCAGGGGCAAAGACCTTTTTATCGGCGTAAGTGCCGGGGGGGTGGTCAGCCCCGCGATGGTCGCATCAATGGCCCCGGGCCCGATCGTTTTCGCCATGGCCAACCCGGTACCTGAAATCTGGCCCCACGAGGCCATCGGGGCGGGAGCCGCCGTCGCCACCGACGGCAGAAATCTCAACAATGCGCTGGGATTTCCGGGCATATTCCGGGGGGCGCTCAACGCCAGGGCCAATGCAATCAACGAAGAGATGAAGGTCGGCGCCGCCCGCGCACTGGCCGAGCAGGCCCATGAAGGAGAGCTTGTGCCTGATTTCATGGACAAAAAGGTTCACCTCAAGGTGGCGGAGGCAGTAGCGGAAGCAGCACGCAGAAGCGGCGTTGCCGAACAGCAACCGGGCCGGTAGCGGGCCCGGCGATTGCCCTCCCTCATGATCGGAACCCCCGGCCGTTAACCACCAACGCGCTGCAGGTCTCTCGCTGAAATATCGCATCTTGACCACCTTTTCCCCGTCTGTTACAATAAAGAGTGCCGTTTATCAGGAGTGGAGTGGAGTGGGGCCGGGCATCGCCCGGATCAAAAATACTCCTCCAGGAAGGCTGCAAGACTATCAACAACAACATTTTACGCCTGATTTTCATGTCAGACGTAAGCCGGGTTTTGTGTGTACACAGGACGTAATGAAGCCTGACCGAAACCTTTGCGCCGGCGGAAAAAACCGATCCGGACCGGCCCGGACGTGCACTGCGGGGCGAACAACCGGACGTGCCATCGGGTCTTCAACATGAACTCCAGACAACCCGTATTTCTTGCCCATTCCGCAGCCGCGGAACTGTTCCGGACGGGGCACAGCATTTCGAACCTGGTCAACCTCAACCCCCCCCTGGGACTTTTGAGCATCGCCTCCTATCTCGCGGAGCGCGGCCATAACACGAAGGTTTTTGACTTCAACGCGTACCCCGGAGAACTCCGTGGATTCCGGAATGTCCTTCTGCGCGAACGGCCTGATTTTCTGGGCATCTCCTGCACAACCTCGACGTTCAGCGGCGGGATCGTCCTGGCCCAAACGGCAAGGGAGGCGTTGCCGGGTATAAGAGTCGTTCTGGGCGGACCGCACGTTTCCGCCCTGAAAGAAGCCATAATCGATAACTACCCGGTCATCGATGCCGTAGTCGTGGGCGAGGGGGAGAAGACTTTTCACGCCCTCGTCTCAAAAGGACTGGGGAGCGCCCCGGAAATTGCGGGCCTTGTATATCGCAACAGCGCGGGTCGCTCCGAGTTCACCGGCTACCGCAGAGACCGTTTGGAACTGGACGCGCTTCCTTTTCCCGCTTACAACACATTGCAGGGGTTTCCGGCGCACTATAGCCCGACCATTTTCAACTACCCGCGCACTCCCGGCGCAAGCATTATATCCAGCCGAGGCTGCCCTTACGCGTGCAGTTACTGCGACCGATCGGTGTTCAGGCGTTCGTTCCGCTACAACAGCGCCGAATACCTCTACGCCCATATGGAGCACCTGCGGAGGGATTACGGCATCCGGCATCTGACGTTTTACGACGACCAGTTTACTTTCAACAGGGAGAGGGTGGTCCGGCTGTGCAGAAAACTGATGCGGGCTCCTCTTGGGATGACGTTCAACTGCGCCGTTCGCGCCGAACACGTCGACGCCGAACTGCTGCGCCTGATGAGGAAGGCTGGTTGCTGGATGGTGAGCGTCGGTATTGAGACCGGCGATCCCGGTTTGCTTGCCCGGCACCGCTCCAAAGCCGACCTGCCCATGCTGGCGGAATGCATACGCCAGATAAAGTCGGCGGGGATTCGCGCAAAAGGGCTCCTGATGATGGGGCTGCCGGGTGAGACGGAAGAGAGTATACGGCGCACGCGCAGGTTCGTGTTTTCTCTGCCGCTCGATGACCTGAACATGACAAAGTTCACTCCGTTCCCTGGTTCACCGCTTTACGAAAATGCGCACGCACTCGGCACGTTTGATGAAGACTGGGACCGGATGGATTGCATGAGTTTCCAGTTCGTACCGGAAGGTCTCAGCCACGAGCGCATGCAACGGCTTTACAGCGACTTTTACCGTTCTTATTTCAAACGCCCCCGGGTGTGGCTGCACTACCTGAAGATGGCCTGCGATTCGCCCCACAGCTGGCGCCGCTTCTTCGCGCACGCCGGGGATTACCTCAAGTTTGCATTGCGGGGAGATAACCTCTCATGACATCATCCGAGCCACTCACAGCGCTCATCGTCGGGGGAAGCCGCGGCATCGGCCGCGCCACCGCCATACGGCTGGCAGAGTCGGGGTTCGATATCTGGCTGACATACCGCTCCAGCCACGAAGCCGCGGAGCGGGTGAAGGCCGAAGTGGAAAACCGCGGCCGCCGTTGCGAATGCCTGGCATTCGACATCTCCGACCACGACGCCGTGGAGGCGGCGCTCAGGGAACGGGTCGAAAAAACCCCCCCCTATGCCGTGGTCTTCAACGCCGGCATCACCCGGGACAACCTGTTTGTATGGATGACCCGGCAGGAGTGGGACGCGGTGATACGCACCGACCTGGACGGATTTTTCAATGTTACCAGCACCGTTTTGTTCTCCATGCTCGCCCAAAAAAAGGGGCGGATCGTCGCGGTGTCGTCGGTCTCCGGCCAGACAGGGCGGGCTGGGCAAGCCAATTATGCGGCGGCCAAGGCCGGCATGATCGGCGCGGCAAAGTCGCTGGCACGGGAAGTGGGCAAGAGAAATATCTGCGTGAACGTTGTCGCTCCGGGCGTTATAGAGACCGACATGACCGCCGGGATGCCCCGTGAAGAGATCAACGCAATGATCCCGATGCAGCGCTTCGGCACGGCCGAAGAAGTGGCCGCGGTGATCGACTTCCTCTGCAGCGAAAAGCACATGTACATTCACGGACAGGTCATCGGCGTCAACGGCGGACTGGCGATGTAAAATGAAAGAACACTACGACCACATCGTTGTGGGCGGCGGCATAAGCGGCCTGACCGTCACGCTTCTGCTCGCACGGCAGGGCCGGCGCGTGCTGCTTCTGGAGAAAGGTCCCCGCCTCGGCGGATCGATTGCACGTTTCCGGCGGGGCGCCGTGCCGTTCGACGTCGGGTTCCATTTCACCGGCGGTTTCGCCCGTGACCGCACCGGCATGCTGGACGATATGCTTGCAGTTCTGGGCATCGGCGAAGCCATTGAACCGATTTTCCTGCCGGATGAGAGGTGCCACCGCGTAGCCTTTCCCTCCTGCAACGCTCTCTTTGAAATACCATGCGGAATCGAACGCTACAGGGAGAAGTTGAAAAGCGATTTCCCGGACTGCCGACAATCTATAGACGCTTATTTTAAAAAGCTCTACCACGTATGTGACAACACAACAGCCCTGGACATCCGGCGCCTTGCCGGGACGCCCGCCACGCCGATGGATGAGGATTACGTATCGCTCCAGGATGTACTGGATGAGCTGATCGGGGACAGGCTCCTTCAGGCGGTGCTGAGCACGTTCTGCATGTGCCATGGCAGCCGCCCCGAAGAGATATCGTTTGCCGACCACTGCCGGATCGCTTTCGGCCTCTATGAATCCACCGCCAGAGTCCGGGGCGGCGGAGAGGCCTTCCTGAACGCATTCAGGGGCGCCTTCAGGAGCCTGGACGTCGAGATCGGCTGTTCCACCACGATAACAGAACTGGAAGAGATTAACGACAGACGGGTCCATCGTTTTTTGCTCTCTGACGGACGGGAGATCGGCGCCGATTCATGCGTTTTCACCATACATCCGCTCAAAATAATGGAACTGCTCCCCGAGCAATACGTCACTCCCGCTTTCAAGCACCGCATAGCCGGATTCGAACCGTCGGCGGGATTCTTCTCGCTGTTCGGCGTGATGAACGGCCGCCACGGGCAGGTTCTTGACGGCTCCATCTTCTCCATTTTCCCGGATATCGATATCAACCGTATCATGAGTCCGCAATGGGAAGGAGACCGCCCCCTGGTGCTGCTTCCCAGCCGGGAAAAGGCGGGGGGGAAGCCCCTGACAACTCTGACGGCCCTTGAGCTTTCCCTGCCGCAGGAGGTCAGCCGCTGGCAAAACAGCACGGCCAGGAACAGGGACGAAACCTATGCCGGCTACAAGCGGCGCCAGACGCAGTCGATACAGCAGAGAATAACTCGCTATCACCCTTCTTTTACCGAAAGTTTTACGCTCCTTGAAACCGCCTCGATGCTGACTTATCGCGACTACCTGTACTCGCCGTTCGGTTCGGCCTACGGCATAAAACAAAAAGTCGGCCAGTTCAACCTGGTGGGGAAGATGCCGCTTTTGAACCTTTACGCCGCGGGTCAGAGCGCGATGCTGCCCGGGGTGGTCGGCGCCATGAGCTCCGGCCTGTTCATATCCAGAGCACTGATCGGGAAGGATAAATTCCGCGACTATATCGGAAAGATGCTCTGACGCATTTTTAGCCCGCATATTTCATAAACCAAAGACAAAAAGTAACATAAAGGATGCAACAACAGTACGATGAATAGCTTTCTTCAGGGTTTCAGATGCTGCAGTGTGCATCGGCGCCAAACAAACGACGGTTGACCTGCCTGCTGCAGGCAGGCCCTGCGGGCGCGTCCTCAGCGTCACCCACTTTTTCGAACAAAGTGGGACAAAAACTTTATTTTCATCTGGTTTTTACTGTTATCAGATTTTTGAGTAAACAGTTAAGGTTTTTTGCTAAGCTTTTTTTCCTAATAAAGCGTCTTCACTTCGCGTAGACAAATACAGCCTGTCTGCGCCTGCCTGTCGCTTCCGCGACGCAGACAGGTGCGCACGCACAGGCAGGCGGCGGTTGCTTTCTGCCACATCTGCACCAACGAGCACGCGTGAAATAAGCGGGTTGAGATATTATGTCACTGAAAAGAGCAGTCATAACCGGGATGGGCGCCGTCTCGCCGCTTGGCTACGGCGTGGAAGAACTTATCAGCGGCCTGGAATCCGGCCGGTGTGCAACCCGTTTTATGCAGGAATGGGCTGGACACAAGGGGCTCAACAGCAAGGTGGCGGCGCCGCTGGCGTTGAAAAACAAATCCGATATTCCCCGCAAATACCGCAGAACCATGAGCCCGATGAGCATCTTCGCCGCGCAGGCCTCCGATCAGGCGCTGGAAAGCGGCGGGATCGAACGCGCAGAGGCGGCCGGCAACCCGCGTTTCGGCTGCATCATCGGCCATACCAGCGGCAGCCCGCAGACACTGCATTCGGCATACACCGAACTGGTGGAAAACGCCAACCTGGGACTGCTTGGATCGTCGGATTTCTTCCGCTGCATTTCCCATACAGCGGCCCTGAACGTCGCGCAGTACCTGGGCATAACAGGTACGGTCATGGCGAGTTCCGCCGCATGCGCATCCGGGCTCCAGGCCGTGGGCGCCGGGACGGACCTGATCCGTACCGGCCGCCAGGACGTGGTTTTGTGCGGAGGCGCGGAGGAGCTGCACATGACGGTCACCGGTTCCTTCGACATACTCTTCGCCACTTCGACGCATTATAACGACACCCCTGCGAAAACGCCCCGTCCCTTCGACCGGGACCGGGACGGGCTGGTCTGCGGAGAAGGCGCGGGAATGCTCCTGCTCGAAGAATACGGGCGGGCAAAGAAGAGAGGAGCCACAATACTGGCCGAAATAACCGGCTACCATACCTGCGGGAACGGGGCGCATATCAGCCGCTCGAACCCGCAATCCATGGAACTGTGCATGGCCACGGCCCTGGCTTCGGCGGGCATACAAACAGCGGATCTCGATTATGTCAATGCGCACGCCACCGGCACCGAACAGGGAGACTCGGCCGAAGCCCGAGCGCTGGCCGCTCTGCTTTCCGAAGAAAAGGTGCCGGTAAGCGGGCTGAAGGGCTACCTCGGGCATACGCTCGGGGCGTCGGGGCCGATCGAATTGATCTGCTCGCTTGCGATGATGGAAAAGGGACTGATTTATCCGACACTGAACCTCGATAACATCGCGGAGGACTGCGCCGGCATCACGCACGTCCGGGAACCCCTGGAACGACCGATCGAATGCTTTTTAAAAAACAGCTTTGCCTTCGGCGGCATCAACGCGGCCATCGTCTGCCGGAAAGTGTGAGAAACGATGTCCCGGATTGTCATAAGGTTTTTGGAGGACCGGTAACTCGCTCTCAATAAAGAGGATTTGCACCGATAATGCAACAGCAACAGGATATGATACCAGCGATCAATGACGTCTTCTCCGAGGAGTTCGAAGTGCCGCAAGAGCAACTCGTCCCCGGAGCACATATCTTCAACGATCTGGGACTCGACAGCCTGGACGTGGTGGACCTGATCGTGGCATTGCAGAAAAAGTTCGGCGTTGAGGTGCGCAACGACCAGCGCATCAGGCAGGTGCGGACGCTGCAGGATCTTTATGATTACCTCGACCTTATCCGGGAAGAGCAAACGGCGGAATAGCGTTGCAATTTTTCGCTCCCGTGGACCATAACAACTCATGAAAAGCGTTTTACTTCGCATCGGGATATTTGTCCAGAACCTGCTGTTCTGGCCGCTGTTTTTTTCGGTATCGCTGGTGTATATTCCTGTCGCAACCTCGATCGTCATGACGATATCGGTGGCCGTTTCTCATCGCACGGCCATGAGACTGACCCGGCGGGCAATAAGCCGCTACGGCCAGCTGATACTGCTTTGCGCCCTGCCGTTTGCACGGGTCAGCTACAGGGACCTGGCCCCGGAGGATGGCGAGGGACCGTTTATTTTCGTATGCAATCACAGGTCGGCCTCCGATCCGTTCCTTATGGCCTGCCTGCCGTATGAAGCCATCCAGATCGTCAAGCAGTGGCCGTTCAGACTCCCGGTGCTTGGCATCATGGCGCGCCTGGCGGGTTACCTGAGCATACATGAAATGGCTTTGGAAACTTTTTTAGGAAAAGCCGGCGAGCTGTACAGCCGGGGGGTCTGCCTTATCTCATTCCCCGAAGGCACCAGATCCGGCAGCAGGGAGATGGGACAGTTCACAAGCGCCATTTTCCGGCTTGCCAAACGGCTCCGGGCAACGATCGTACCTGTGGCCATTGCCGGGAACGAAAACATACCACCAAAAGGCTCGCTTGTTCTGCACCCCGGCCTTGTCCGCGTACACAAGCTCCCGGCCATACGGTGGCAAGAATATAAGAACATGCCCGTCTTCAAACTGAAAAATCACGTCCGCAACCGGCTGCAAAAGCACCTGGAAACGATAGAGGACCGGGTTTCTCCGGCCGATCCGTCTTCTTGTTGCTGATATCTTTTGCAAAATGATCGATTTCAATCAATACCGCGATACAGCTTTTCGCTCAACGGAGGCAATAGGCCGGATCCAGACCGAGTTGCTGCGCAAACATCTCCGTTACTGCGCGAGCCGCTCGCCGTATTATCGCAGGATTTTGGGCAACCAGGGCATCAAACCGGGGGAGGTAACGCCCGAGAACCTGGCGGATATCCCCCCTACCGGCAAGGAAGAACTGGAACACGAGAACGACGCCTTCCTCGCGGCGCCGCCCGCCGAAATCGTCGATACGGTCTTCTCCTCCGGCACGACCGGCCGGCCCACTAAAATCGCCTATACCGAACACGATCTGAGGCGCCTCGCCTACAATGAACATCAATCATTGGCGGGCACCGGCATGGAAAGCCGGGACCGCGTGCTCCTGACATGCACGATGGACCGGTGTTTTGTGGCGGGCCTTGCTTACTTCCTCGGAGCGCGCAGCATCGGCGCATGCTCAATCCGCAACGGGCACGGCACCATGGAGAGCCACCTGGATATTATCCGCAGGGTCTCACCGACCGTTGTCATCGGCGTGCCCTCGTTCCTGTTGAAGCTCGGCGAATATATGAAGGGGGCAGGGCTAGATCCCGTGCAAACTTCAGTCCGAAAACTTGTATGCATAGGGGAGCCAGTGCGCAACAAAGAGATGGCCCTCCTGCCGCTGGGAAAAGGACTGAAAAACCTTTGGAACGCCTCGCTCTACTCGACCTACGCCTCCTCGGAGACGGTGTCCACATTTTGCGAATGCACGCGGGGAAACGGAGGGCACCTGCATCCCGAACTCGCCGTCGCCGAAGTCCTCGACGATCGCGGCCGGAGGGTCGGACCGGGCTGCGAGGGGGAGCTGGTCATAACCCCACTGGGTGTGGAGGGAATGCCACTGATCCGTTTCCGCACCGGCGATATAAGTTTTTTGATCGGGGAACCCTGCGGTTGCGGCCGCAACTCTATCCGGATCGGACCCATCCTGGCGAGAAAAAAACAGATGATCAAACTCAAGGGCACCACTCTTTACCCCCAGGCAATTGCACTGGCGCTGGAGGAGATACCCGCCGTCGCCGAACATTTTCTGGAAGTTGACACATTGACCGATCTTTCCGATACCGTTACCATACATGTCGCGCTATCCGATCCGGAATGGGATGCCGCGCGGGTTGCCGGACGGTTGCAGAGCAGGTTGCGCGTCAAGCCGGACGTGAAGGTCAGGTCTCTGGAGGAAATCCGCCGCACGGTTTTTTCCCCCCGCTACCGTAAACCCATGCGCTTTTTCGACCGGAGAACCCCATGATCAACAGTTGCCAAAAACCGGGCGACAGCTTCGGCTTTTCACAGGAGCAGATCGCCGGCGCCATCGCGCGTAAAGGCCTCCTGTCAATGGAAATAGAGTTCTCGCTTTCATGCAATTTCAACTGTCCTTATTGCTATGCCCCGCGCCAGAGCGCGCAGGACGTGCTCAGCGCCGCACAGATCGATGATATCATACTGCAGGCGAAAGACCTGGGCGCAGAGAAGATTATCATCCTCGGCGGCGAACCGATGATCTACCCCTCGATACACGAAAGGATACGGTTCATCCGCAAGCACGGACTCGACGTTGAAATGTTCACCAACGGCAGCCATATGAACCCGGAAAACGCACGGTTCATGTTCGAAAACAATGTCGCCGTCGTGTTGAAGATGAACAGCGTCAGCAAAACCCTTCAGAACGAAATGACCGGTCGCGACGATGCTTACGATATCATACAGACGGCATTTCAAAACCTCACCGGCGCAGGTTACCCGGCCCCGGGCCGACGGCTGGCCGTCAGCACGGTTATATGCGGGCAAAACATCGATGAACTGCCCGCCATGTGGCGCCGGCTGCGCAGGAGGGGGATTGAACCGTATTTCGAGATGATAACTCCCCAGGGCGGAGCGGCCGGCAACCACTGGCAGGACCTGCCCGTTTCAAAGCAACAGGAGCTGTTTGAAGAGCTGGCCCGTATCGACCGGGAAGAGTTCGGCCGCACCTGGCGGCCCCAGCCCCCGCTTGTGGGCAACAGCTGCCTGCGCCACTGCTACTCGTGCCTCGTCAACGCATCGGGCCAGGTCATGCCGTGCGTCGGAGTAACCATCCCTCTGGGCAACGTGCTGGAAACTCCGCTTAAAACCATACTGGACCGGAGCGAGGTGATGGAGAACCTGCGCAACTACCCCCGCCGTATAAAAGGCCCCTGCGCCGCCTGCGATAACGCCGGGCTGTGCTATGGGTGCCGGGGAGCGGCCTACCAGCTGACCGGCGATTACCTGGCCTCCGACCCGCTCTGCTGGCATAACCAGGATAAAGAACTCGAAGCCCTGCCGACCGATGCCGCACCCTACCTGCCCCACCGCCCCCCCATGCTGATGATCGATACTCTCTGCAACGTCGGAGAGCGCAGCGGGCACCTTGCGGCCCGCATCAAAGACGACAATCCATTCCTCAGCGGCGATGGCATCCTGGGGGAAACCGCATATATAGAACTGATTGCCCAGGCGGTCGCCGCGCTTGAGGGGTTCCACATGAGTCCCGCAGAACGCGCGCAGCATAAAGGCGTGCTGCTTGCCGTAAAACGCTTTTCCATAAGCCGTGCGTCCCGCCGGGGCGAGAAACTCGACATACATCTGGAGAAACTCGGCAGATTCGGCGACTTCGGCGCGGTCAGCGGCGTGATAATGAACGACGGAGCTCACGTCGCCGGCGGCGAACTCAGCTTTTTCCAGAGCGGCCCGGAAGCGGGCGCCGGAGACGCGGAGAATCATTCGCCGCCCGCGCACTCATAACTCCGTGCCCGCCGGGCACGGCCCCGCGCACCCGGGGAACGGGGTGCAAGTTGACACTTCACTTTTGAATGGTCGCACCGGACAGGATCAACATCATGAAACCAAAAAAAGTTCATACCGCAACGGTACTGACTCTCGCAGCAGCGCTCCTTACCTGGCAGGCCACCGCCTGCATGGCAGGGGATCCGGACCCCGCACCGGAGGTGCTCGACAGACTCGAAGAGAAGATGACCGAAGTGCAGACGGTGAGCGCGGAATTTGTGCAGGAAAAAGAACTGCCCGTGCTTGAGCGCACCATGATCATAAGAGGACGTATGGCGCTGGAAGGACCGGAGAATATCGCCTGGCACGTGGACGAACCCGTCCAATACAGGCTGGTAATCCACGGATCCCGCCTCCAGCAGTGGGACGAAGACACCGACCGTGTGCAGGAACTGGACCTCGACGACAACCCCTCTTACAGAGCCATGTTCCAGCAACTTACGTCCTGGTTCTCCGGTCGATACGGAAACCTGCTCGATCAATATACCCTGGAGATCAAAAGCGATGAACCGGTCGTGCTGCGGTTCACGCCCCGCGAAGATGCGACCTTCGAAGATATCATCACAAGCGTCACCATCGTGTTCGGCGAAGATGAACGCTACATCGGGGAACTGCAAATACTCGAAGCGAACGGGAGCCTGTCCACCATCAGGTTCCACGGCACGCGGCTGAACGAAGATATCGACGACGAGGTCTGGAAGGCGAGACCGGAACGGTAACCGGCGCAACATGAAGACAACGCTTTTGGAAAAAATCACCCGCCGGCTGAATCACCGGCCCCTTTCCCTCGCCGCCGCGCTGGCCGTCTGCACGGCCGCAGCCGCACTCGGGATCCGATGGATCCCGTTCGAGGGCATGCTCGATACCATGTTACCCGAAGGGAGCGAAGCACTGCGCACAGTTTCTTTCCTTCGGGAAGCAAACTTCGCCGACAAAATCGCGGTCAGCGTCGAAACCGACCCGGAGACCGTCGACAGACCGGCCCTTATCCGCGAGATGGAGCGCCTGAGCGACCGGTTCGAACAGTCGCCACTTATCGCCGGCAGGGTGAGCGTGCCGGGCGCGGGGAAGATGATGGACAACATTTTTTTCTTCCTCGATCATGCAGGGGAGTTGCTGGATGACGACGATATGGAGATATTACGTTCCCGCATCTCCCGCGACGAGATAAACCGGCTCATGCGGATGTGGTACGGGCGGCTGGCCAGACCGGAAGGGTCGTTGATGGTGGAGATGCTCCGGCGTGATCCGCTCGATATCAGCTCGCAGATCCTCTCACGGATCGACCGCCTCTCCCGGTCGTTCGGTTACCGGGCGGTTATCGAAGACGGGCACTTCCTCCATCCGGACCGGCGCCATGGCCTGCTGCTGTTCGAGACCAGGGTCCCGGTGACGGATGCGGCCGGGTCCCGCGAGCTTGTGGATTTCAGTGAAAGCGCGGTAGCGGATATGCCGCCGGGGTTTTCTGCAGGCATCATCGCGGGACACCGCCGCAGCGTAAGTAACGAAAAAATCCTGCGCGGAGATATCAACAGAACGGTCATTATCGCTTCAATAGGTTTTATTGTTCTTTTCCTGTGCATATTCCGCGACCCCCGGGCAATCCTTCTGTTCCTTTTGCCCGGCGTATCGGTACTTTTTTCTCTCAACCTCTCGGCGTTGCTGCTGGGAAACATCTCGTACATCGTAATCGGGTTCGGCGCGGTTCTGGCGGGGATTGCCGTCGATTACGGCATACAGATCTATGTTTCCATGCGCCACAGCCGCGAGCCTTACCAGGCAGTGCGGCGCATACTGAAACCGGTCATTATCGGCGCCCTGACAACACTTTGCGTCTTTGCAGCCTTCCTCGCCTCCGCCATACCCGGCTACCGGCAACTGGGCGTTTTTGCTCTCATAAGTATCACGCTCTCGGTCATCGCCGCGGTTGTTATCCTGCCCGCATTTCTCAAAACCGGGCATGTTGCTCCCGAATCGGGAGTGCATATGGCCGGCAGGGCCGGGAACAAAGGCTCCGTCGCCGTCGCCGCACTCTTTTTGCTCTCGCTGCCCGTCTGCGCCGTGCTGGCGCGCAGACTTGAGCTGGAGACCAGCATCGAGCAGCTGGACGGCACGGAAGATCATATCCTGGAGTCGGAAAGAGAGTTTCAGCTCCTCTGGAGCGGCGAAGACAGGGGGCAGGCGATAGCGGTCGTGACCGGCGCGAGCTATGAAGAAGCCGCCGTGCGGAACGACAGGCTCTATGAGGCCGTATCTTCGCAATTCAACGACGAAAAGTTCACCAGCATGGCCGCCCTATGGCCTTCCTCTGCCACTCGGCGCCGCAACCTCGAGCGATGGAACCGTTTCTGGACATCCGAGCGCGTGGCACGCACCCGCCAATACCTGCATGACGCCGGAGAGGAGTATGGATTCGCCGGCGACGCGTTCGAACCGTTTTTCAGTGCGATCGAAAAACAGGATTCCGTGTCCTCCCGGCCGGAGCAGAACATGATATTTTCGCAGTTCGAAGAGCGCTTCGTGCAGCAATACGCCGACGGATACCGCTTTATGTCGTTCTTCCCGGATACGGAACGGGCCAATGCGCTCGTATCGGAGGCGGTGGAAGAGACGCCGAATGCTTTCATCGCCTCCCCGGCTGCGCTGGGCGCAGCCCTGTCGGACGCGATCAGTTCGGAAGTGCTGCATGTCTCGGCAATCGCCTTGGCGCTGATCCTGGCTGTTATCTCGCTCCTCATACGGCATTTTCGCCTGTCCGTTGCCGCACTGCTGCCCGCAGCCAGCGGTGTAATGTGGCTTTTTGCAATCATGGCGATAAGCGGCCTGGCGCTCGACATCGCCAACTTGGTCGCCGGAATCGTTGTCGTAGGACTGTGCATCGATTACGGCGTCTTCACCGTACACGGCTGGAAGAGCGAGAGGCAGGTGATGCTCTCGATCCGGCGTGCGATAACCCTCTCGGCCCTGACAACCCTCCTCGGCGCCGGAGTCCTGATCTTCGCAAAGCACCCGGCGCTGTTTTCAATCGGGCTGACGCTCGTCATAGGCGTGAGCGCCGGTTTTCTGGCCGCGGTTTTCGCCGTGCCCGGCATGTGCATGCTGATGCGCGTCCCGCGCGCCGAAGAGCACCGGGAAAGCAAGCGACGGATCCAACGGCCTGCCCCGGGCGGGCCGCAACAGTAAATGGCAACATAGGAATGTCAAGCAGCAAATTCAGCCACATCGCGACATGCTCAAAATAGCAGTCAACATTTTTAACGGACACAAAGTGCCGCGTACTGCCGCAACGGCGCTCCTGCTCTCTGTCTGTATCCTTTCGGGCGCTTGCTACAGCCCCCCGTTCCGTTCCCCGGAATTGGTCCCGACGGGCGATGCCGACCCCCGGGCAGTGGCGGACCGTTACGCCCGGGCGCTTCCCGACCGGTTCGAAACAGAGAATACGATCATATTCCGCTTTTTCCGCAACGAAATCGCGGCGCTCGGCTATGCCCGGGTCGACCGGACCGACAGGACCTATGAAATAGTCTGCCTCAACCACATGGGTGCGCAACTTTTTCACATATCGGGGGATGCAGATGGAGAAAACCACCTCAAATACGCCATACCCGAATTCAGAGAGCACCCGGAATTTGCCGATGCGGTGGGAAACGATATACGGCGCGTGTATTTCGACCTCATCCCGGCCGCATCGGCCGAATCGCAGCTCCACAGGAACCGCATATCGTTTGAGCAGAGAGAAAACGGCATCAATATTGAATACGTCTTCGGCGGCGAAGGCAAGCATCTCCTTCAAAAACGCGCCCGCACCCGGTGGCGCGTGAGGTGGGAAGTCGCTTATTATGAGTATTTCCCGGTCTCCGACGAGCAAGCGACGTATGTGTTCCCGCGCGGGATCGTCCTGCACAACCGCCGCTACCGTTACCGGCTGATAATAAAGACGCGATCCGTCGATTTGTGACATTTCGTGCATTCTTTGAATACTAAAAGCGGCACATCTGAGGCAAAAAGCCGCACTTCGCGTATACGAATACAGCCTGTCTGCGCCTGCCTGTCGCTTCCGCGACGCAGACAGGTGCGCACGCACAGGCAGGCGGAGTTTGCTTGCTGCCACATCTGCACCGCCGAGAACGCGTGAAATAAGCGGGCTAAGGGGTGAAAAGCAACAGGCACTTGACCTTACGAAGCCGGGCGAGAAACGACCGAAGACAGCACTATCATTCATCCATTGCCTATGAACCGTATAAGAGAAGAAATCAGCAACTCGCTTTCCATTACTTCGCGGGATAACGACAATTTCGAGGCGGAGTTTGCCCTGACGTCGGACTTTACAGGATTTCAGGGACATTTCACCGGCAATCCCATACTCCCCGGCGTATGCATGCTCGAGGCCGTGGTAGCGGCTGTCAACAGAGCGCTCGGCATCTCGTTACATATCACCGGGGTAAAAAAAGCGAAGTTTTTCGCCCCCGTCTCGCCGGACACGACGGTGAAGCTGGAGATATCGCTCGACCGGCAAGAGAACATGTATCTGATCAGCGCCGGATTGAGTTGCGATAACCGCAGAGTTGCCGTTATTTCGCTCGCTGCTTCATGATCGGCGCCATACTTCCACCATGAGTCGACGACGAAGAAAGAGTCATTATTTCCCGCGTGAACCGGACGCCCCCGCCCCACTGTGCGTGCGTCTCAAACGCCGCATATCTTTCAGTGAGGTCGATCCGATGGGCATCCTCTGGCACGGGCGATATGCGCTCTATTTCGAGCAGGCGAACGAAGAACTCGGACGCCGTTGCGGGATGAGCTACGCGGATTTCAGGCGCGAAAACCTCCGTGCGCCGGTCGTGCAGTTCCATGTCGATTACTTCGCCTCCCTTTTGCTCGCAGAGGAAGTAACCATTGTCGGTCGCCTTATCTGGAACGAAGGCGCGCGGCTGAACACCGAGTATGATATCCTGAAAGAGGATGGAATGGTCGCAGCCCGCGGCTATACCGTTCAGATGTTTGTCACCCCCGACGGCGAACCACTGCTTGCATCTCCAGCGATGCTTCTGCGCTGCCGGGAACGGTGGCAAAATGGTGAATTGCCAATGTGCGCACCGCCGCCCCGCTCCCCTTCTAACAGCACTGAAAACGCCTGATCAACTGCAATATGCAACCGGTTATTGTTGAATCATCGATGGTCACCCCCTACGGCCCGGGCGCCGATGCCGGCTGGAATGGGATTGTGAGCGGGCATTCGGCCATCAAGGGCAACTGCAAGTTCAGCCGTGAAGTATTCATAACACAAAACGCCGCCATGATCCCCGGCCCGTCCGGAACGGAGCGATCACGACTGATGGATATCGTGGCGCCGGCTCTGGAGTCCATACGACCGCGTGTCCCCGAAGATGCCGCACTGCTCCTGGCAACCACCACGGGCGAGATCGACCTGCTGGAACGCGCCGTCATCGGAGGCCTCCCCGAACTGCTGGAGCAGGCACATCCGCGCAACCTTCTGAACATGGTGAAGAAGCGCCTGGGAATCCGGGGGCCGGCGGAGGTGATTTCCGCCGCCTGCGCCTCATCTGCAGCCGCCCTCGCACGCGCCGCCGATATGGTGTCCACCGGCCGGAACCGGGCCGTACTGGTGGCCGGATGCGATGCCCTGAGCGAGTTCGTCTTCGCCGGTTTCTCCACACTGATGGCCCTCTCGCCCACACGGGCGCGTCCGTTCGATTGCAGACGCGACGGCCTGAGCCTCGGGGAGGCCGCCGCGTTCGCACTGGTCATGGAACCGGAACGGGCTTATGCGGAAAAAAGGGACATCAACGCCCGGATCATGGGGTGGGCCTCGGCCTCCGATGCAAACCATATGACCGGTCCGTCGCGCGAGGGGGAAGGACTTGCGGAAACCATCAAGAAGGCGCTCCGGATGGCCGGGCTCACATCCCGGGATATAACGTCGATCTGTGCTCACGGCACAGGAACCGTGTATAACGATGCGATGGAGATGAAGGCGTTCAACAGCGTGCTGGGCAATGTGCCGGCGCCGCTTTATTCGATAAAAGGAAGCACGGGCCACACGATGGGCGCCGCCGGGGTTCTGGAAGCCTTGATAGCCGCCGAATCCATTAAAAAAGACACCATCCCACCGACTGTCGGCGCCGAAGAGCCGCATGCCGATGCCGCCGGACGTGTTTCCGATCAGTGCCGGGAAATAAAAGACAACCATACCGTGCTCACCACGAATTCGGGTTTCGGGGGCGCCAACTCTGCGATCATACTGGGGGCAACGCAATGAATGCCGTCGTGCGGGCTGTGGCAGGAATAGAATCCGGTACGGCCTTCGTACGCGGAAAGGAACTCGACGCCGAATATCCGCTTCCGGCTCCGTATGAAATCGAATCAATCCCGCAGTTATTCCCGGACCCGGTTAAAAACTTCGGACGCTTCCCACGCCATGTCAGAGCGGCCTGTGCCGCCTGTGCCCTTGCATTGAAAGCCGCCGATATACGGCATGAAAAGGGAGAACGACGCGATATCGCGCTGTTCGCGGCCGGTTATGAGCCGACCCTGACCATCAACCGCGAGTTTTTTAAGGACTATCTTGACGCCGGGCGTACGATGGGGCGAGGCAACCTGTTCATCTACACCCTGCCGACAAGCGCCATCGCCGAAGTCTCGATACATTTCGCTCTGACGGGCCCTGCAATCTTTATCGAGGCCGACAGCGCGCCTTTTGAGAGGCTGCTGGATGTTGCGGCGCAGATGCTCCACCAACCTTACGCTCCCGATGCCGCAGTGCTTTTCTGGCAGGATATGGAAAAGACCCTGTGCGTTATCGCCGGCCCGGGTTCGGACGGATTGGAAGATAACAAGCGGCACGACCAGCTGCAACACCGGGCCGCAAAATGGCGGACGCCCGGCGAAGCAATACGCCATCTCAAACATGCAAGGGCGGTCGGGTTCTGATGGTTCGGCCCCTTCCGAGGATTCTTCGGCCGGAGGGCGGACCCTTTCTGCAAATCCTTGTTTGCTGAGATAAAAAGTGCATGTTGCACCCATATCGACAAAAAACCGCCGTTGCACCGAACAAGTGAAGTCGGGGGCAGTCTGCGTATGCCGTTGCCGTTTTATTCATTCTTTTCCAAGCTCTTACATGAAAAAGAATCAGAACACCTAACCTGCCTTTCTCACGCGATATCCCGGGAACCCAACGATGAAACTCAAAATCATCTATCCTGCATGGCCCAAGCTGAAGAATCAGCCGGAATTCCACCTGCCGCCGCACGGCCCCGTCTGTTTTGCGGCGGCGCTGCCGCCGGACGTTGAGGTCTCGTTCTGCGACGAACACGTCCAGGAACTGGTGGACGGTGAGCATGCCGATCTGGTTGCTATTTCCTGCATGTTAACGTGCCAGATGCCCCGCGGCTGGCAGATCGCCGACAGCTACCGGCGCAAGGGGGTGCCAGTCATATTCGGCGGTATCGGCACGATGCTCCACCCCCGGGAGACACTCCGGCATGCCGACAGCATCTTCCTGGGCGAAGCCGAGGGGCGAATGGAAGAGGTCATCGGCGATGCACGCAAAGGACGACTGAAGCCGGTCTATGACTACCAGACGGATCTGCCGGACACCTCCACCATCAAACCCGCCAGACGCGATATACTGACACGGGAACTGTATAACTTCCGCGGTGTGCAGATGGTCGATCTGGTGCATGCATCCCGCGGATGCCGGTTCAACTGCTTCCCCTGCTGCACGCCGTATCTGGGCGGAAGATGCTTCCGCCCACGCCCGGTTGAAAACGTTATCGAGGAGCTCGCCGGAATCGAAAACAACCGGCTTTTCTTCGTCGATAACTCGCTGGCCCAGGACGACGAATGGGAAAAGGAACTGTTCAAGGCCCTTATCCCGATGAAGAAAAAATGGATCTCTCATCCCATAAAAGACGACGACGAGATACTCGATCTGGCAGCGGAGGCGGGCTGCTGGTATGTTTATCAGGCCATCGTCGATACTTCCGAGGTCATCGCCGAACGCATCCGGCGCCTGAAAGAAAGAGACATAGGGGTCGAAGGCACCGTGCTGCTGGGACTGGACAAACACGATGAGGACTATATCAAGCGTATGGTGGATTTCCTTCTTGAGCTGGAGCTTGACCTGGCGGAGTTCACCATCATGACCCCATTCCCCGGCACCCCCCTGCGCACCCAGCTGGAATCGGAGGACCGGATACTGCATAACGACTGGGCGCGCTATACCTGCGGTGAAACAGTCTTCGAGCCGGCCAATCTGACCGTCGACAAGCTGAACGAACTGAACCAGTATGCCTGGGAGACTTTCTACGCAGATTGCAGTATCGAACTGAGAATGGCGAAACTGTACGTCGATGTGATACGGAAGGAAAAAGCGGACGGAACGTTCAAAAAGATCACGCTGGATCGCAAACGAAAATGGGGGGGCAGCAAATGAGCGGCTCCCCGAACCGACAGGCGGAGATCTGGCCTGAAGACGGCTTTCCAGTCCATTCTTTTTGCCAAAAATCTCTTTGGATTTGTGGTTGATTTGTTCTTTGGTGCTTTGGGTCTTGATTTTTCAGTTCCCGCCGGATAGCAGATTTACAACAACATCTTACGCACACCAACAATTTGCTGGATAGTATTGAACACCAGGCGCCTATGAAAGTACTGCTGATATCATCGAATACCGCCACCTCTCCTTACCCGGTCTACCCGCTCGGACTGAGCATGGTCGCCGCATCGGTAAGAAAAGCGGGCCATGAAATCCTCCTTTTCGACTCCATGCACGCCGGCAGCCCGGAGAAGGAACTGGTTTCAAAAATCACTTCGGCGGACCCCGACGTGGCGGGCATTTCCGTTCGCAACATAGATAACGTGAACATGATGCATGAGGAGCGCTATATCGACCGGGTGGTGGAGATTGTACGATGCATCCGACGCCACAGCAGGGCGAAAATCGTGCTCGGCGGCCCGGCCTTCTCGATCCTGCCGGAACGGATCATGGAAGCAACCCGCGCTGATTACGGCATCGTAGGGGAAGGTGAAACAGCCTTCACGGAACTGCTCGAAGCGGGAGCCGGGGGCGACTGGCCGCCGGCCGGAACCATACTGCGCGGCGAAGGGTGGCTCGACCCGGCCGAGATCCCCTCAGCGCTGTATGACGAACAATTGCTAGCAAAATACCTCTCGCAGGGCAGCGTGGCTTCCGTGCAGACCAAGCGGGGCTGCCCTCTGAACTGCGTCTATTGCTCCTACCCCGCCCTGGAAGGCGCCGCCATCCGGGCGCGTGACCCCAAACGTATAGTGCGGGATATCGAGGTGCTGAAAGAGAAGCACGGCGCAAGCTTCCTGTTCTTCACCGACTCGGTCTTCAACGACGATGAGGGAACGTACCTCGAAGTGCTGGAAGAGATGCGGCGCCGGAATGTGAAAATCAACTGGTCCGCCTTCTTCAAACCATCCGGCATCACGCCCGAAATCGTACAACTGATGGTGGAGACAGGACTGCAGGCCGCCGAACTCGGCTCCGACGCGGCATGCGACGCCACGCTCCGCGGACAGATGAAATCCTTCGAGTGGCGCGATGTCCTGCGCACCAACGACGCGTTCCGGGACGCCGGCATCGCCCTCGCTCATTATTTTATGTTCGGCGGACCCGGCGAAACCCGGGATACGGTCCTGGAAGGTATCAATAACATCCGCTCGCTGGATTGTTCGGCGGCATTCGTGTTCATGGGAATCCGTATCCTGCCCGATACCCGCCTGCACGACATTGCGCGGCGTGAGAATATTCTGCCCGAAAACCATGACCTCCTTGAACCGGTATATTACATCTCACCGGATGTCGAACGTGACTGGCTGGAGAAGACACTGACAGCGTCGTTCAAACCGCTCCGGCACGTCCTGTTCCCGCCCGACATGCTGGACGACAAGCTCCAGTTGCTCCACAAGCTCGGGCACAAAGGCGCGCTGTGGGACCTGCTCCGGGCGACGCCGGCGCCCCAAAGGAAAAGCGCACGCAACCCCTGATCAATTCTCCTCCATAACCATGCCATCTTCCGGATCCATACCGCCCCGGATCTCCTTTATAACCGATTTGATGATCGTTGTGCCTTTTTTCATTCTGCTTGCCGGGTGCGGGACCTTCTCGCAGATAGAACGAAATATCGACGATTTTGCGGCGCTGCGCTATGCCTATACCGGGGACCTGCACGCAGAGATCCGCGACCTGGCGCAACCGCAGATCGAACAGGACACGACACCCGGATTCGTGGTCGGCGTTTTATTGCCCGACGGAAGCAAGCAATTCTTCGGATGCGGCGTTACCGAACACGGCGCAGGCCGCCGCCGGCCGGGGGACGATACGCTTTTTGCTCTCGGCTCAACAACAAAAGGTTTCGTCAGCGCCACGGCCGCAATACTGGTGCAGGAAGGCAGCCTGTCGTGGGATGACACGCTGGAAGATTTTCTGGCCGATCGGACCCGTCTGAGCAGCGACGCGGCAAAAATCACATTGCTGCAACTGGCCACCCACTCATCGGGCCTGCCGCGGCAGCCGTTCACCCCGCGCTTTGCCGCATATTTCATGCAGTACCTGCTGACCGGCAAAAACTTCTACCGCCATATCGACCGGGATTACCTGATGGACTACCTGAGCGGGTTCCGTGCGTCGTCTGTCTTCACCCCCGGCTACTCCAACATCGGTTACGGCATCCTCGGACATGTTATGGAACTGCATACCGGGAAAAAACTGGGGGATCTGATGCACGAAAAATTGCTGGAACCGCTTGAGCTGAATGCTACCGGTTTTGAACCTGCAAAGCTGCCGGGTCACAGCGAACGCGCGCGGCCCCATGCCGGCGACCATCCCAAATTCATGCGCCGTGGAAAACCGGTGCCCGAATGGCAGTTTACCGAGATTCTGCTCGGCGCCGCCGGGCTCTACTCCAACGCCGAAGATTTGCTGACCTTTGCGCGCGCGCATCTTTATCCCGTTGACGATGCGCTGCTGGATCGCGCCCTGCAGGATACGCTGAAAGTACGCCACGAGCGTTCCGGAATATCAAGGGCGCCGGCCTGGGCCGTGGAAGCTGTCGGGGGCCATGAAATCACGTACCAGATCGGCTTCGTGAGCGGATACAGCGCTTATATCGGCATGGATCGCGACAACAAGACAGCAGTCGTGGTCCTGCAAAACAGCCTGAACTGGACGGAAAACATCGGCCATCAACTCCTCTTGCGCATGGCGCGGGCTGCCCTGTTTTTTGACCACAACGATGGAAAAGAAAAAGATAGAAGAAACCACGTGGTGCATTATACCCGTCTATAACAACGCCGCAACCGTCGGAGAGGTGGCGAAACGCTGCCGGGAACACCTGCCCAATGTGCTGGTCGTGGACGACGGCAGCACGGACGCCGACTTGAGGGAGGTCTTTAACGGATCGGACATCAACGTCGTGCGTCACGGTGAGAACCTCGGCAAAGGAGAGGCGCTCACAACCGGATTCGAGCATGCACACCGTGCGGGCGCACGTTTTGCCATAAGCATCGACGGCGACGGTCAGCACTTCCCCGAAGACATTCCGCGCTTCATCCCGGAGCTGGATGAGGACACAATTATCATCGGAGCGCGGGAGGAAGTGGTGGGCGAGATGCCGAAACGCAGCAGGTTCGGACGCGGGTTCTCCGATTTCTGGACGCGCCTCGAAACCGGCCGCCCCGTACGCGATACGCAGAGCGGATTCCGGGCCTACCCGGTAGAACATATACTTCTTCTGCCCATGAAATACAGCCGCTTCGATTACGAAATCGAGGTTCTTGCGCGTGCCGCATGGGCCGGACTGCGTCTGGAATCGATTCCCGTCAGGGTGCGCTACGACCCCCCGGACAAAAGGGTCTCGAGCTACCGTCCGCTTGCCGACACCCTGCGCATCTCCCGCACGCACAGCCGCCTGATCGGGCGGCGCATGCTGCCATGGCCGTTCCAGCGACTTGTGCCGCGTGAATTTTCTCCGACCGAACTGTTCCGCCACCCGGTATGCGTATTAAAAAGGCTCCTTATGGAAAATGCCTCACCGCTCGGACTGGCCGGAGCCGCATGGACCGGCGTTTTTTTGGGCGCACTGCCCCTTATCGGCATGCATATGATAACGGTGCTGTTCGTCACCATGCGACTGCGGCTGAACAGGATCATGGCGCTGTCGATACAGAACATCTGCATGCCTCCGATCGTGCCCGGCGTCTGTATCGCATTCGGTTATTACATGCGCAACGGCAAGGTCATAACCCATGCCTCAATGAAAGAACTCGGGAGTGAACCGCTCCAGCGATTCCTCGACTGGTGTGTCGGCTCGCTTGCAGTGGCCCCGGCGCTGGCGAGCATATGTGCGCTGATCATCTTCGTCGCTGCAAAGATCCTGATTCACATTCAAGACGAAACTTGAAAAAGAATTAACAACAACAAACAACCTTGCAACGGCAACTGTTTTATTCGTATAATGCTTGCAGAATGGATAAGCGGAAGACCCTGAAGCCGCATGGCGGGCAATAAGCTTTTAACCCCCATAATAATAGCACATAATTTCCATAAAATCTTTGGTTGCGATCATGACCCTGGACAAAAATTTGGAAGATATCAAAAAAGAACTGAAGGAACTGCTTGTGGAAAGCCTCTCGCTGGAGGAGATCGAGCCGGACGACATCGGAGACAACGATCCCTTGTTCGACGATGAAGGTGTGGGGCTGGACTCACTCGACGGAGTGGAGGTGGTCGTCATGCTCCAGCGCCATTACGGGCTGGACGTGAAGGACATGCAAAAGGGCCGGGAAATATTCCAGTCCATCAATACTCTGGCCGACTACGTCGTAAAAAATGCCGGGAATTAACGAAAACATGCCAAACCCCCGCCGGCAGAACACGGATATGCCATCCGGCTTTACCATCACCGGCCTCGGCGCTATATCGGCGGCCGGCAACAATACCGCTGAAACCCTTCTGAGCCTGGAGACCGGAGGGAAGGAGCCCGGTCCCGTCACGCTGTTCGGCACCGATCTCGATCGGCCGGTTTTCGAGGTGAAAAACCTCCCCGGCAAGCTCCATGGCGACCGCCAACTGACTTCCCGCACCGCACATCTGGCTTCTCTGGCCGTCCGGGAAGCCCTCCGCGACGCCCGCGACCCCCACCGCGATCCGGCCCTCACGATCGGTGTGTGCCTGGGCACAACAGTGGCCAGTCAGCTCAACAACCTCCCGTTCTACCTGCAGTACAGGGAGAGCGGCAAGCCGGACCTGGGACCGGTGAGGGATTACCTGGACTGCAACCTGGCCGCAACGATCGCCGACATTTTCGGCTGCCGCGGCCCCAGAACCACCGTGGTCAACGCCTGCTCCTCCGGCGCCGATGCGATCGGAACGGCTTTGAGCTGGCTCGGAGCCGGCATCTGTGACGCCGTAATCACCGGCGGCGCCGACGAGCTGAACCGCGTGCCGCTGTGCGGATTCAACTCACTGGGAATCATGAGCGAAAAACCCTGCCGGCCGTTCGATCGCAACAGGGACGGCCTCAACCTGGGCGAAGGCGCGGGAATCCTGATCATTGAATCCGAAGGGTGTGCAGAACGGCGGAAAGTAAAAGGCGGTCTGGCCGTCTCCGGTTACGGATCGGCTTGCGACGCCCATCATCTGACCGCTCCGCATCCCGAAGGTGTCGGGCTGAAGCTGGCCATTGAATCCGCCCTCGAACGCTCCGGACTTTTGCCGGAAGATATCAGTTTCGTCAACGCACACGGCACCGCCACGCCCGACAACGACCGGATCGAGGGCGGAACGTTGTGCGGGATATTCGGCGCCGGGATCCGCTATTTCTCCACCAAAGGGCTTACCGGCCACACCCTGGGCGCAGCGGGAGGTCTGGAAGCGGTCTTTACCGCACTGAACCTCAGAGAAGGCTGGATACCGCACAATACGGGGTGCCGCGAACCGGACCCCGGGATCCCCGTTCCGCCGGTCATGGTCAGAACACCGATTGACGGCAATGCCGCCCTGTCCACATCGCTGGCGTTCGGCGGCAATAATGCCGCACTGGTATTTCAGTGCACGGAGCAAAATTGATGGGGATTCAACCTGAAACCATGATGCAAATTCATTCCACTGGTATAGTCACTGCGCATGGGCGGGGGGTGGCGGCGCTGGAGAACGCACTGGCAAACGAATGGCGGACGCCGCCGGCGTTCGATCTTCCCGGCGCGGATCTCCGGGTCCCCGCCTTCCGGGTGCCGGGCGATGCGCTGGAGGATAAAAGCGTGCTCAAGAAAATGCGGCGCGCCGACCGGCTCGGCAAGATGGCCGTTATCGCCGCATACGACGCCTGGACCGGGAGCGGGCTCGGCGATACGCCACCCGAAAAGGTCGGCGTTCTTCTGGCATCCGGCCTGGGACCGCACGTGCGCACTTTCAAATTCCTCGACGGCATCCTCGATTTCGGCGACGCCGCGGTTTCCCCGACGGACTTCTCGCATTCGGTCCATAACGCCGCGGCAGCTTATATAACCGCCCGACTGCAGACCCACGGCCCGACCCAGACTGTAACCGATTTTGATTTCGCCTTCCAGCATGCCCTGCGGATCGCCCGCTGCTGGCTGGTTGAGAACCGGTGCGATGCCGTCCTGGCCGGCGCAGCCGAAGAACTCGGCGCGGTTATGATGCATGTGTGCAACAGGATGCTGGATATTCCCCGCGACGGACGCCCGAAACCCTTCGCCTTCAGCGATGCGCCATCTGTCGTGCCGGGTGAGGGAGCGGTTTTTTTCGCCCTGACGCTCCCCGCCGGGCAGGAAACCGCGCCCTGTATAGCTGCCACCACCGAAACGGCCCCCGATCCGGATCTCGTCATCCTCGACGCCGGCGGGATGTCCGGACCGGAAACGGAATACCCGGACATGGTGCATCCTGAGACCCCCGTGGCAAATTACACCCCGCTGTTCGGCAGCATGATGACCGGCAGCGCGTTCCAGTGTGCCGTAGCGGCACGGATGCTGGAGAAAAGCCGTTGCTTCGCCAATCCGCTGGCCGAAACTGCACGCAATATCCGCGTATGCCGGTTGCAAACCGACGGTGATATCGGGAGAATACACTGCCTGAAGAGGGGAAAAAACGGGCGATGGCAGAACATCCGCCTCCAGCGCAGCGCCCCCCCTATCCCCTCCGGCTTATGACCCCGGTCCGTAAATTCGACCCCGTATTCTGCGCAGTGTGCCGACAAAAACGCCGCTCCCGGGATGGCCGCGCGTATGCGTATTGGCACAGCCCATCGCATGGCATGGGGCGACATTTTTCGGCCGATCTTCCACGACAAAACAGGAAAACACGTGAGTTCCAACATGATCGATAAGACAGAAATAGAACGCGCCATTACCGCCGAAACAGCCACAATCCTCGGCATCGACGACAGCGATGTCACTCCCCACACGAAGCTGGAATCGCTCGGGATCGATTCGATCCGCCTGGTAGAACTGCTGATCTTCATCGAGAAACAATACGGGATCCGGCTTATGGATGCAGGTCTGGACAGAAATTCGCTGCGCGATGCCTCATCCCTTGCCGCATCGGTCGCCGCAGCTCTGGAGAAGAAGAACATGTCAGGAGAGGGATGACAGCATAGATCGCCCGCTTGCAATCAGGGTCGGCGGTCCGACAACGTCAGGCGGTTTGCGGAGAACAACATCCTGTTTCCATACCACATGCCCCCAAACACACGCGAAAAACGCTACCTGACCGGCATCGACTGGGTTGTTAACGCCCTCGATACGATGTCGAAACATGCCGGCGGACGGGGAAACTCCTCCCAGATCATACTGGAGCTGGAGGAGAACATCCCGCCCGTGAGGCTGCGGGAACTGCTCGACCGCGTGGCCGAAGCGCTCCCGGTTCTCGGTGGCCGCGTGGCCCGTGACTGGAATCTTTGTCCTTACTGGAAGTTCGGCAACGCCGCACAAACCCGGATACCGCTGACCGTCCTGCGGACCGGCGCCGAGGATCCGTGCGAGGAGGAGTTTGCACTGCACCGGCACGTCAACAGCCCTTTCACAGCGTCGGGAGAACACCTGAGGTTCTGCCTGATCAACCGCTGCAGCGGAACGTCGTTGCTGGGGATGCATTTCGATCACCGATTGCTGGACGCCTTCGGAGCCGAAACGTTTCTCGAATTGCTCGCAAGGTTTGGCACGGGCCGAGGAGAAGAGGTCGTGGACAGCATCCGCCTCACCGAACCGCCGCACCTCGACAACTGGGGCAGACGCTTCATCGGCGGACGCAACACCAACCGCATGCAGCTCCGTCTCTCGCGCGATGGCATGGCTTCCCTCCCGGTGCACCCATCGGTCAATCCGCGCGACACCCATTTCGAACTGCTCACGTTCACGCCCGAACAGACCCGGCGGATAAAGGACAATCTCAGTGCCGGGGCTGGGTTCATGCTGGCACTGCCCGCGATGCTGTCGTGCATGATCCCGCCGCTGCATAAACTGATGCAAAAACGCGGTTGCTCCGGCCCGCATTACGTGATACCGGTATCGCTCGTGCGAAGGACGCCGGAAGAGATATGGGGCAAACTCTTCTTCAATCATGTATCGTTTATCTTTTTCCAGATCCCCGCCCGCCTTGCCGGATCCAGGCAAGAACTCGCCCTCAACTTGCAGAACCAATTGTACGAAAGGATCAAGGAGGGCCTTCCCGACGACATATATCATGCATGCATGCTGACCCGCATCGCCCCCCTGCCTTTGATGCGCATTTTTTCAAGAATCCCGGTCGGCGGGAGGGTCGCAACGAGCTATTTCGCTTGCCTGAAGGAGCCGGGATTCAAATCACGCCGCTTCCTCGGCACAGGTGTCCGGAACCTGATCCATACCCCGCACGTTCCCATACCGCCGGGGCTGGGATTTTTCCTCAACTTCTTCAACGGCAGGCTCAATCTGGTCGTTTCTCATATCGATGGATTGTTGCAGGACGGTGAGGCCCGGCAACTGGTCTCCGGAATGAAGAAGGAACTTCTTGAATGAAAGCCCGGGGTTGTGACGACGTCCGTTCCCGGACACAGCCCCGGGAAAACATTAGGAATCCCCTTTTCAGGAAGCATTAAGCCTGACAGTCCGGCCGAAAAGGTCGCAACAGGTTCTTCGTAAGCCCCTCCATGGGCTCCTGAGTCCGGAAATTGTCGCACGAATCCCGGGACGCCTGCCTGCCGGCAGGCAGGCTTGAAAGCGGCCACTACGAGCCGGGATTTCGGCCGTGTCCCTGAGGCAGGGACTCGCTGCTATCTGCCACCTCCGCACCACGGAGAACGCGTGAAATAACCGGGTAAAAAAGCGCACAGGCCCAGACACTGAACGCAGAAGACGACGGACAGCGAATGTGATCTCCTTCAGAACGGGGTGCCGGACCGCCGGCGCAGATATATTTCGTCGATCGCCGCACGGTCCGAGAGCGAAAGGAGGAAGAGCACCGACTGCGCCACATCGGACGGTTGAAGCAGCTCCGAGGGATCAAGATCGGGCCGTGACTGCCGCACCATCTCCGTATCCACCCCGCCCGGGTTGATCACACTCACCCGTATCCCGTATTCCTGTGCCTCACCGGCCAGCGCTTTTGTCATCCCCACCACCCCGTGCTTGGTTGCGGTGTATGCGGACTGGTTGGCATAGCCCTTAAAACCCACGACGCTTGCGATGTTAATTATGTCCCCCCGCCTGTGGGGGATCATCGCCCGCATCGCCTCCCGTGCGCACAAATAACTCCCCCGGAGGTTGACAGCAATCAATCTGTCCAGATCCGCGCTGGAGTAATTGGCGAGGGGACCGTACAGGCCAAGGCCGGCATTATTGATCAAAACAGATGGGGGGCCGAACAGCTCCTCTGTCCGTGCAAAGAGCGAGAGGATATCAGCTTCACGTGCGACATCGGCCGGAACGGCCGCGGCGCTGCCGCCTTCCGTTTTGATCTCCTCCGCAAGGCCTTCAAGTGCGTCCTTGCTGCGGGCCGCCACGACCACCCGCATCCCCTCCCGGGCGAGTGCAAGCGCGATGGCGCGACCGATTCCCCGGCTCGCCCCCGTCACAATCGCGGCCTGTCCACTGAACTCTTCGCGCATACTAAGCAGCTCCTACCGGGATTCGCCGGCAAAAAATCCGCTCCACACCTCATTTCCCGACTTCCCGATTTCCCGTTCGGTTCCGACAGACGGGGCAAGAAAACCCTGCGAAACAGATATAATGGGAACGCAACCTCAATCCACCGCTTCAAACTGATCTTTTCCAACACCGCACACAGGACACTCCCAGTCATCGGGAAGCTCTTCGAACGATGTGCCCGGGGCTATGTCAGCGTCGGAATCTCCATGTTCGGGATCATAAATGTATCCGCACACCAGGCATTTATATTTTTGCATGTTTTTGACCTCTTAAAAGTTAGTTTTACAGACCTTTTCGTTCAAACCAATAAAACAGCAGAATTGTCAGCGTCCAGAACATACCCGCCACCAGCCATACCGGCAGGTTGATCGTCTCAGGAAGCGCGATGGAGCCGAAATCCTTCCAATCCAGGACCGTCGCCTCCAGAAAAGGATACAGCTCCGCGTACAGGGCGGCGCCCGCAACCATCCCCGCTATGGCGAACACGGCATGCCAGCGCCCTTCGCCCAAAGCCCCGATGGAGGTGCCGGGGCAGTACCCCATGATCGCCCACCCCGCTCCGAACAATATCCCTCCCGGCAACACGGCGCCCAGATTCATCGGCTTATGGTCCAGAGGCACAACATCCAGGCTGTTCAGCACCAGGATACCGACCATCCCGACAAGTATGGCAGAGAGCATGAACTTCAGTATCGTCATATCCTTCAGCAGCAGTGCGCCGATCTGCTTCTCGAACCGCAGCACCCGCCCCTTCTGGAGCAAAAAACCGAAAACAATCCCGCTCATCAGGCCCAGCCATAGCTCCATGTTCATGACGCCCTCCTGTCATAAAACACGGTGGCGACAAAAACGCCCGAGCAAAAGAAAATCATAAGTGCCACAAAAGCGCTGACCGACAGCTGCATCATCCCGCTCAGGCCGTGACCGCTGGGACAGCCGCCGGCCATGCGTGCACCGGCCATGGCGATAATGCCACCGGTAAAAGCCCATACCGCCCTTTTCGGAAATGAGTGGCCGACCCGTTCCCGCCATATCGGAGGCACGGCCTCCAGCCGAAAACTCCTGCCGGTGATGGACGACAGCAACGCGCCCAGAAAGATGCCGAGCACGAAAACGAATTGCCAGTTGACCCGGAGGCCGGTGGTGGAAAAGTATTCGCTCGACGCCGCATGCTCCGGCGCCAACCGTTGCTGCAGCATACCGGCAAAGCGCACAAACGTTGTCGAAGCACCCAGATAGTTCGTTGAGTCAAGCAGCACGGTTGTGGCGTAGGCCGAAGCGACGGCCAGAAGCCCCGCCAGCGCCCCGGCCATGTAAGGATTCCAGCCTCCTTCCTTTGTTTTCCACTTCATAAAAACGCCTCCCGCTCATTTGATCCATCCGTTGCGCGGGGGCGCTGCGGTCATCGGCAGCGCCGCAACGCCCGCACAACAGACACAGCCATGTAAAAAAAAGGAAGTTGTTACGGATACCCGGCGCCGGCCGGAAAGAGAGCGTATGATACACCGCTAAGCACAGAGTTGCAAGTGAAAAAGCAAAACGGTGGGGATGGGCCCGCCGGCGCCCCCGATAACCGGCGCCGACGGTTCTTCGTTTGCTTCGTCAAGGATCGCACACCTTCGGTAAAAACACGACGTGGACGATCAGCATCCCTTTCTGCCCCGCCGCTTTCGCTTGTCCTTTTACTTATTGACCAGATCTGCGAACAACAAAGCGGCGCTCCGCTGTTGCTACGCACCGCACTCCAAAGAGGGCCTTGAGAGGGCCCCGATGAATATCCCGACCGGTCGCAAGTTCTCGGTGAAGAACGTTATTTCAGGAAAATCTTCCACCGAACCTGTTCCGGTGAGGATGAGTCGACGTAGTTCAACGACGCCGTTCATTGCACCGCATCATCCGGTTTTGGATTGGGCACCCAACCTTCGTCATGCATCCATTTGCGTGGATTGCCCGCCATCGGCTGTTCCGGAGCCGCGTCCCTGTAAGCACGCCACATTTCGTCCACGAAACGTTCGTACGTCCTTCCTTCCTGGGCCGGACGCTCGTGCTCTCCGCGTCTCCCGGCGTAGGGATCGTCTTCGCGCATCCAGCGATCGCAATAGTCGAAGAATGCGTCATGATTCCATATCTCTATGGCTCCCATCAGGCGCGCGGCCAGTGCGTTGCCGATCCAGCCCTGGGCGGTGCAACAGAGGCGATAGCTTTCGGTCGACCGGTCCCAGCGTTCCCATTCTTCCGGCGGTTTGTGCTCGTAGCGCTCGCGCCGCCCGTGATGTACGACCATCCAGTAAAGGGCGCTCTGACCGAACCACCCCTCGCCGTAGTATGTCTGGGTGTCTTCCTGAAACGTGGCGGTTTCGGGCAGTTCCCGCAGCCCGGGCTCATCCAGCATAAGACTGGCGAACAGGATCGGCCACTTGCGTCCGTTTCCGTGGCCACCGCCCTGCGTTCCCCACTGTGCTCCAGCTCCCGCCAAACCCCAGAGGTCGATCCCGCGCTGGATCAGCCCGATGACCAGCTTTTCCTTGCGTTCGCGTGGGACATCCAGATGCACGAGCAACGCCGCAACGGAGGTGATACGGCCATGTTCGCGGCCGTAACCCGGCTGGTTCTCGTTCGGCGCAAGAGCCCCTTGATTCCAGTTCGGGATGTGGTCAAGCCATACACGCTCGAAGTAACGCTCGTACTGCTCCCACGACGGCGTATTTTCGACAGGTTCCAGTTGCAGAAGGAGGTCCCAATTGACGTCGCCAAGGCGAAACAACGGCTTTTCAATGCCTGCGTAGGGAGGGCGAAAAGCATCCTGCGGAGGAGGTTCCTCAAGACACGTCAGCACCGCGGCGGTATTCAAAACGACCTGGGTGGTACGCTCCGAGCTCCACATTATATGATGCACGAAATTTTGATTCTCGATGGACTTATTACTTATCGTCGAGACCAGCGACCGGTGCGGTTCGAGACGGAGCGGAAAACCCACGCCGGTTTCGGCCCGGTAGCTATTGCTGCGCGAATCGAACCCCTGGTGGGGTCCGGCTTCCAGAATTATCATTGAGCCGTTGCGCATACGCCGGTCGTCCCGCAGGCTTGTATTGCCCCAGTTGTCGAGCCGGATCACAGCCTCTTCTTCTTCCGTCGCCTCTCCCGGCGCCGGGCTGACCGATTCGACCGTTACCGGGCCGACCACCCACCAGTCTCCGTTGACAAACCGGCCGACCTCCACCTCGCGGTCGAACGTCCATGTTATCCCATACTGCGAGACCTCGTAAGCTTTTTCCGGGGCGGCAACGAGCGTGCCGGCGGAGCAGAAAATAGCGGCGGCCAGCACGGCTTCAGCCATACGTGCGACGAAATCAAACCTGCCACCTGCATACTCCCGCAATCCAGTTTCCATAACGCGATGTCCTCTCCAAATATCAAAAGTGCAGGAACCTCTTTAGAAAGCCGCTTCCAAGCGCCGCCGTTGCGTCAAGCAACCCCGCTCAGTCCGTTTCCGTCTCCCCCTTCGACAGCCCCATTATAAACACAAAAAAGCCCGGATTCAAGAGTACGATAAGGCGGAATTTGAATTATTGCCGTCAATCGGGTAAGATTCTGATTCTGTTCAAGACGAGCTTAAGAAGGAATTTAGAGTTCTGCAAAATTCGGAATTTAACAGCGGTACAGAGCCATGAGAAGCGCGAGATGGTGGGAAAGCTACGGGAAGAGCAGATTTAATGCGGCATGAAGGCTTTTCAGTGAGATT
>PUMZ01000285.1 GCA_003551565.1 Candidatus Brocadiaceae bacterium
CGCCGCCGGCGCCCCGCAAAAACGCTATGAGGGCGCACATAAAGGCAAAGGGTTCCAATACCCCCGGGCAGTGGTTGCGGAAAACAATCTGCTCATTATGTATTCTGTCAACAAGGAAGATATTGAGGTTATGACTATCCCATTATCGGCAATAAGCGGGATATGATAACTTTAATATGCGCAAAATCGGGAAACCAGCCAAAAAAAATGAAAAACAATCACAACTATCGCATGGGAGGTTCGGGTGCGTCCAAATCGAAATCGGGATCGGGATCGATCCTCCACGCAGTCGATTTCGATAGCGATAGCGATCCCGACTCTGCCGAACAAAATGTAATGAGTAAACCCAGCATTTAGGAGAAAAAAATTTTTATGAACATGCAGCATCTATTTGACAGCACAAATAAACAGCGCATCCCCAAGATTGTTGTCGCTGCCGACGGCTCCATACTGGCGTTTAACCGATCCTGCGGATTAATCCGCCGCAGCGAGGACGGCGGCGAAAACTGGAGCGATCCGGCCCGGCTCGAGTCTGGCGGGGGCAACGTGATAATCGATGACAACACCGGCGATGTAATGATCGTTCGCCCTGCCGATGCCCGCCTCTGGCGCAGCCGGGATCATGGCCGAACCTGGCGGGAGGAATCGATCGATGTGCGTCCGAACGCCATCGGCCATGGTGGCGTCGACTGTGTGCCGGTTAATCTGAACGCGTCGGAATCAGGCATCACGCTGCAGCATGGCGAACATGCGGGAAGGCTGCTGATGCCCGCACGCTTGCAGCCGCCCTGCGGCGATAACGCCCAGGAGTTCTGGGCCTACAACTATAACACGGCGATCTACAGCGATGACCATGGCAGAACCTGGCAGGTAGGCGAACCGGTGCAGAGCGGCACCGGTGAAGGGACTCTGGCAGAAATGTCGGACGGCCGTATCTATTACAACTCCCGCTGCCACATGGCCGTGGACGCAAAACGCCTGATTGCCTGGAGTCACGACGGCGGACATCGCTGGGTTGACTGGCAGTCCTGCGAAACGCTCAGGGAGGTGGGCGAGCCTTTTTATTTCAAGTACGGCAGCAAGCCGAGCTACGGGTGCAACGCCGGGCTGGTGCGGATGCCGCACGAAGCAACCAACGGCAGGGATGTACTGCTCTACAGCGCCCCCGACAACCCCGGCGGCACCCGCGTGCGCATGACCGTTTGGGCCAGCTTTGATCGCGCTGCGACCTGGACACTGAAACGGTCGATATACGGCGGGCCGAGCGCCTATTCGTCTCTGATCGCTGATCGGCATGGCAAAATCTATCTGCTGTTCGAGAGCGGCATGAGTGCCAATCCTAAGCGCGATGTTGACCATAGCCGCATTTTGCTCGCCCGCTTTAATCTCGAATGGCTGTTGGGAGGGGATGATGAATAAAGCAACAGAAAAGCACAACACCAATATCCCGGCGACAGTTCGCCATGACGCCGGGCAGAAGGCTGTAAAGCCGCCAATCCGGTGTCACCAGGTCATGCAGTCACGGAGTCAAAAAAGTAAATAAAAGAGGAATATGCAAAGAAGTTGTTTGTTGCTGGTTGCTGGTGGACTGCCAGCGAATCGTGATATAATTCAAAAAAAACAAACGGAATTTTTTAACTTTTTTCAAGGAGCTGGAAGATGTTTGCAGATAATGCTGTTGCTACAGGGAAAGATAGTCAGGAATGGACGATATGGGGAATTTCCGAGCTGGGCTGCTGGCTGGGACACAGCAACCCGACTTTCGGCAGCCCCAGCGGAAGTGATGCCGAGGAATGCCTGGACGCGCACCTGGAGTGCGGCATCCGCCATGTGGTCTGGGATCTGGGCCGCAGCATCCTTAACTATCACAGCGACCTGCCGCAGGCCACGTGCAAAGGATTGCGCGAACCGCCGGAGGGCATGTCAGCAACCCAGCGCGCCGTGGAAAATATCTATCGTCAGCGCTGTCAGCTTCGCGCTGCCCTCAGACACGCCGGCGCCAAAAACATGATTCTTTACGGTCGCTTGTGCATGAATCGCCACTACAGCCCCGGACAAGGCCGCACCGGCAAGCTGTTCGCGAACCACCCGCAGTGGTTCGAACAGTTCCAGGACGGCTGGATGGACACAACCCGGGTCTGTTACGGTATCCCCGAAGTCCGCCGTGAACGCATTGATGTTTTCATGGAGGCCGCCGCCATCGGAGTCGACGGCCTGCACCTGGACTTCTGCCGACAACCGCCGATGGTGGCCTACCACCCGGTCTTTGCTAATGGCTACCATCAGAAGACCGGTTGTGATCCGCGTACGATTGAGAACGAGCCCGGGGATGAACACTTTCTCGACTGGTGCCGCTACAGAGCCGAAGCCGTCACAGCTTTACTGCGGGAACTGAAAACGGAACTGGACCCTTTCCGGGAGCGCTGGATACGCCGACTGCCGATACAGGTGCGAATCCCTAATGACGGCTTTGAAGCAAACCTGGTGGCGGGGCTCGATATCGAGACCTGGTGTCGGGAAGGACTGATCGATGAGCTGATGCTGAGTGAACTGCACTGGCTTCGAGAGTATCAGGACTGGAACGACCGGCCGTACATCGAGCTGGGCCACCGATACGGCATCCCCGTGTACGGCTCCAGCAACTGCCTGCCACGCCAGAACATCCAGTGGAAAGACGGTAAAAACTGGAGCGGCCAGCTCAGCCCCCATGGCGTCAACCCTCTGGTGCTGGCGCGCAGGGCGTTGAAAAACCACCAGGAAGGGGCTCAGGGAATAGCGCTGTACCAGAGCGACACGGGGGTGCAGTGGCCTGACTCGCGCGAAGCGGTCATACTCCTGGCGGACCCCGAGGCGCTGAGGAATTACGTCAATGATCCGGAAGTCCGGAAACGCTGGCCGGTCACCGACGAAAACAAAGAATACGGTATTGATAACCACTCAAAACTATTTAAGAAAGGAATCTGAATTATGACTGAAAAATTGTATAACGGAATTGAACTGCCGCAGGAATGGCCGCCGAAAAACATCGATGACGCGGCCTATGAACCGATGCCCGTCCCCTATCTGGATACCCCGCCGGAGGTGGTCCCGATAGACCTCGGACGGCAGCTGTTCGTGGACGATTTCTTGATTGAAAAAACCAACATGGAACGTGTCTATCATCTGGCGCGCAAGCACGAGTCCAACCCGGTGCTGCACCCGGAGACACCTTTGGAAACGGAGGAGTTTCTGCCCTGCGCCACACCCAAGGACGGCGGGGTATGGTGGGACCCGCAGCGGAAGGTTTTCAGAATGTGGTATGAAGCCGGATGGTGCGGACGGCTTGCCTAAGCGGTCAGTGAAGACGGAATCAACTGGCAACGCCCGCAACTGGATGCTTATCCGCCGACCAATCGGCTGGATATAGACCTGTTTGGAGACTCCGGCGCGGTCGTTCTCGATTTGGACAGCGCCGATCCCGCCCAGCGTTATTAAATGTTTCATCGCGAGAGCAACGACGCGATGCGCCGTCGTGAAAACATCGAAGGGAAAAGCGGCCCCGGCAACAGTATGTTCTCCCCCGACGCCATTCACTGGAGCGAACCGATCAAGAGCGGCAGCGTCGGCGACCGCAGCACCATGTTTTACAATCCCTTCCGGAAAAAAATGGGTTTACTCCATCCGCGGCGGCGGCCAGGGCATCGGCCGGGCCCGGAAGTACCGGGAACATGCTGATTTTCTGCAGGGCGCCAAGTGGACCGACGAAGAGGCGGTCTTCTGGTGCGGCGCCGACCGCTTTGACCCGCCGGACCCTGAAATCGGCGATGCACCGCAGCTGTATAATCTGAACGCCGTGGGGTACGAAAGCCTGATGCTCGGTTTATTTGAAATCCATCTGGGACCGGACAATAAAGTATGCATAGAGAAAGGACATCCAAAAATCACCGAACTGAAAACCGCCTTCAGCCGCGACGGCTTCCACTGGCATCGGCCCGACCGCCGCACCTTCATTCCGGCCTCCCGCCGGCAGGGAGTCTGGGACCGCGGCTACGTCCAGTCGGTCGGCGGCCTCTGTCTGATCATGCAGGATGAACTGTGGTTCTACTACTCCGGCTTCATGGGCAACGCCGAGAAGGATATCCCCGGAAGAGAAGCCATGTGTTCCAACGGCGGCACCGGCATCGCCAGACTCCGCCGCGACGGCTTCGCCTCCATGCGGGTGGGCGAAAAAGGAGGCACCCTGCTCACCCGGCCGGTGACCTTCTCCGACCCCCATTGCTTTGTCAACGTCGACAACCCGCAAGGTGAACTCAGAATTGAACTCTGCGACGAAAACGGCACTCCCCTGCCCGGCTACGGTAAAGACGACTGTGTGCCGATCTCGGAAAACAGCACCAAAACGCGTGTGCGCTGGCGGCAGCGGTCCACCATCGAAGAGCACGCCGGCCGTCCTGTGCGCTTCCGCTTCCATCTCCGCAACGGCGACCTCTACTCCTTCTGGACGAGCGCCAGGGAAACCGGTGAATCCGGCGGCTGCGTCGCCGGCGGCGGGCCGGAGTTCACAGGCAGCAGGGACACATAAAAGTAAAATAGATCGACAAGAAGGTCGCCGGAGCAGGATGCTCCGAGCACAATGGACATTTGAAAGTGATTTTGTGAGCAAAACGACTGTAATGTGAAAAAACACGGAAGCGATACAATCGAATCAGCAAGCGAAGAATTCGTCGAGGTTGCCGGCACCCGGCAGCCCGTCCCCAAAATCGATGTCAATCCGGGTCCGCAGTACGCCGACGAGAACCGGCGTTTCACCAATGTCACCACGATCACCAACACCCCTGGCGGACGGCTGTGGGCCGGATTCTCCGGGGGCGGCGACGGCGAAGGACCGATCCGAACCGACCACGTGGTCGTATGGACCGCGCCCGACGACAAGGACAGGTGCTGGACCGCGCCGCGGAAGCTGGTCGATGAGCAGAATATGCTCAATCAGCCGACCGTGCTCGGCGACTCCACCTGGATATTCCCGACCGGCTGCTGGATTCGCTGCGACGATATCTGCATCAAGGAATCGCGGGAGCGCTTTCCTTCGCGTCCATTGATTTCAAGGGATCAGGGGAAGACCTTTGAACTCGGCGGCCCACTCCACGGCGATGATCCGCCGGACTACGACGAATACACCCTTGCCGAGCGAAAAGACGGCACCCTGGTCATCTACAATCGTTACGGCAACAAGGACGAAAACAAACGCTCTATTCTCGAATGCGAATCCCGAGACCAGGGCCGGAGCTGGACACCGATCCGGGTCAAGCACGGGACAATGGAATGGGTTTCTGCAGAGGCTTTCCGCGGTCGCTCACACATGACCGCCTGGCTGTCAGGCGATGAGGGAAAAACCTGGGAGGGCGGACTGATGCTCGACGAACGCGACTGCGCCTACCCTTCTGGTTTCCGGGCCGACGACGGTACGATTTATGTCTCCTACGATCGTAAGCGCAAAGAACAGGCCGAGATGCTGCTGGCCCGCTTTGCCGAGGAGGATGCATTTGCGGGGAAAGGCGTTTCCGAGCGCTTTGCCCTGCGCCTGCTGATCAACAGAACCCACGGAATCGCAGGAAACTGAAAAACGGAAGATGCCGGTATAGTCATTCCTGGTTGTAAGGCGGTCCCTCCGGCGCAGCAATGATGCGGGTCTGAGCTGGGAAGATACGGACATACCTGAGAACTGGAGCCTGTGGAATGAAGAATTGAAACGGCCCGGCAGTTCCCTTGGAGGAAGGCGCCGCGGCTGACTGCCGATGAGGTCGCGGACTTTGGCTTCACTCCGCTCCGCCCCCGGAAGGTCGGCAACCTCCAGGCGGTAGTTCAGCCGGATCACCGGGATGATGATCGCCACGTTCTCCCCGCGCTTCCGGTCCCGGAACCTCCGCTCGACCTATCCATGGATTCGCCCCGGATGAACCATCCCGCACAGCTCGCACGGAGTTACGCGGCAGTCGGTGTGGAATTGATCGACGAGGGAGAAAACATGTAAACGCAGCATCAATGGTAAGCGATTACTTTCAGGCCGGGACGAGTAGCATCTCGAGAAGGCGCTCTTCGGTTGCTTAATGCGTCCGCGGTGCACCGGCGCGCCGTGCACCCGCCGCGCCGTGCGCTTGCAAAGGCCGCGTGCGACTTGCTTAAATGTCGTTCGCACGCTCGATCGCTCAGGGAAAAAGGAAGCGTGATGTTGCTCGAGAATCAAACAGCGGTGATCACGGGGGCGGCCGACGGGCTGGGCCTCGCAATGGCAAAGCGCTTCGCCGCCGAAGGCTCGACGGTCGTGATGGGCGATATCGCGACCGAGAAGAACGTCTCGGAGGCCGGCGCGATTCGCCGCGACGGCGGGAACGCGATTGCGGTGACGTGCGACATCGGCGAAACCGCACAGGTTAAGGCGATGATCTCGAAGGCGGTCGAGGAGACCGGACGGCTCGACATTCTCGTGAACAATGCGGCGATCGCCATTCCCGGCCATCCGGCGGAAATGCCGGAGAAGGACTGGGACCGGATCATGAACGTGAACCTCAAAGGTGCCTTCCGCTGCATTCAGGCGGCACTCGGGCACATGATGAAGCAGGGCTCGGGGGTGATCCTCAACATGGCCTCAACTCAGGGGCACCGCAGCTGGTATAACTTCACTGCCTACGCTGCGGCGAAGGGAGCGTTGCTGGCGATGACGCGTCAGCTCGCGGGACAGCTCGCCCCGCATGGCATCCGGGTGAACTCGATTTCGCCGGGTGCCTGCTCGACGCCTATGAACGTCGAACGCGTCGGGCGGGAAGGCGAAGAGATCATGGAGCGATGGACGCAGATGCACGCCCTCGGCCGCATCGCCGAGCCGGAAGAGGTCGCCGAGGCGGCGCTCTACCTCGTCGGGCCGGGGGCGAGCTTCGTCACCGGCCACGATCTGCTGGTCGACGGCGGGTTGACGGTGCTGCCGCGCTACCATGAACTCGTCGAAGAGAAGCCGCGGGAGAAGGAGCGATGATGAACACGCCGCAAGCACTCCACGGGGTTCGGGTGCTCGATTTCACCCAGCTGCTTCAGGGTCCGTACGCAACGCAGATGCTCGGCGACATGGGAGCCGATGTGATCAAGATCGAGAAGGCCGGAAACGGCGACCTCTATCGATCGATGACCTTCTTCGACCAGTGGATGGAAGGCGGGGAGTCGCCGTGCTTCCTCGCCTGGAACCGCAACAAACGCTCGCTCGCGGTGGACCTCAAGGATCCCGAGGGGCGGAGAATCGTCCGCGAGCTCGCTCGCAGTGCAGATATCGTGATTGAGAACTTCCGTCCCGGAGTGATGGAGCGGCTCGGATTCGGCTACGAGGCACTTCGCAAGGAGAATCCGGAGATCATCTACTGCTCGGCAACAGGTTGGGGCTCCGGCGGTCCGTACGCCGGCCGTCCGGGTCAGGACCTGCTCGTCCAGTCGCTGACCGGAGTCACCCTCACGAGCGGGAAGGCCGACGACCGACCGATCGCCGTCGGCACCGCGCTGAGCGATCAGCTCGGTGCCCTGCACATCGTCTACAGCGTGCTCGCCGCCCTCTATTACCGCGAGCGCACCGGTACCGGGCAGCTCATCGAGGCGAACCTCATGCAGTCGGTGCTCGCCTTCCAGATGCAGGACCTTTTTGCAATTCAGAACCTCGGACGCGAGTTCCAGCGCCCTCGCTCGGGCATCGCTCACCCGGGAAACGCCGCGCCGTTCGGCATATATCCAACGAGCGACGGCTATCTCGCAATTGCGATGAATCCGTGGCCGAAGGTAGTGGAAGGACTCGAGACTCCGGATCTCATGAAGTACAACGACCCGCGCGTACTTTTCGAGGAGCGCGACCGCATTTACGAAGAGATCGCCGCGATAACCGTCACCCGCCCCACCGCCGAATGGCTGGAGAAGATGCTTGCGCTCGACCTGTGGGTGGCCGAGGTGAAGTCGCAGGCCGAGGTGGCCGACGACCCACAGGCGAGGCACCTCGGAGCGTTCAAATCGCTCGAACACCCGAAAGCCGGCGAGATCCGGGTGACCGACATCCCCTTCCGGATGAGCGAGACACCGGGGCAGCTCCGCAGCGCTCCCCCGCTCGTCGGCCAGCACGGTCCGGAGATCCTGCGCGAGGAGCTCGGCTTCTCCGAGGAGGAGATCGCCCGGCTTCGCGAGGCGGGGATCATCACCGTCGAGGAGGCCGAATGAGCCGCACGTATTCGGATATAACATGGCAGGTAGATGGCGCGGTCGGAACACTGACGTTCAACCGTCCCGAGCGACTCAACGCGATGGGCCGGCGGATGATGGATGAGATCATCACCTGCCTCGAGGATTCGGCGCGCGACTCGTCGGTTCGCGTGTTAGTTCTCACGGGAGCCGGGAAGGCGTTCATGGCCGGTGCCGATATCAAAGAGTACGCGGCCGCGAGTGACGAGGAGTTCCGGGCGTTCCAGCAGCGCGGAGCAGCGCTCTACGCCGCGCTCGAGCGTCATCCATGCCCGTGCATCGCCGCGGTGCGCGGCTACGCGCTCGGCGGCGGATTCGAGATCGCCCTCGCCTGCGATCTTGTCTACGCCTCAGAATCCGCGCGCTTCGGGCTTCCCGAGATCAAGCTCGCCCTCGTCCCCGGCGGCGGGGGGACACAGCGGCTCCCGCGCAAGATCGGTATAAACCGCAGCAAGGAGCTACTGATGAGCGGGCGAGCGGCGAGCGCCGCAGAGATGCATGAGTGGGGCGTTGTGAACACGGTGTTCTCCGATGAGGAATACGACTCTGGCGTGCGCGAGCTTGCCGCGAAACTCGCCGACCGAGAACCCGCCGCTCTCGCGAAATTGAAGGAGCTCGTCGGACGAGCCGCACCACCGCCCGAGGCGGAAGCGCTCGCCGCCGAGCAGGCTGCTCTGCTCGAGCTGGCGCAGAGCGACGAAGCGCGCCGGCGAATCCGTGAGTTCGCCGAGGGATCGTAGCTGCGAATGACTGAGCTCACCGGCATCACCTGGGATCACCCGCGCGGCTACGCAGCGCTCGAGGCACTCTCCGCCTGCTACGCACAGAAGCACGGCATAGAGATCACCTGGAAACGCCGGTCGCTCAAAGACTTCGGTGACGCACCCGTCCACCGGCTCGCCGATCGCTTCGATCTGCTTGTCATGGACTATCCGCACTGCGGTCTCGCCGAGGCCGAAGGAGCGCTGCTTCCCTGGGACGCCGGGGAGATCGAGGCGCGCCTATACCCGGACTGCGCCGACTGGCCGATGGTACGAAGCTTTCGCCGGGGTTCGCGACTGTGGGCGCTTCCGGTCGACGCCGCGTTCCAGTGCGCCGCCTGCCGCACCGGCGGCTCGACGCCGACGGAATGATCATGGCGCTCTGTCCAACCGACATCATGTGCACGTTTTTGAGCCTCGCGGCGGCGATGGTTAACGACTCGGCGAGTGGGAAGCGGACGGCTCCGGCACGGCCGGCGCCGGGGGATCAATCGCGCAGCGACAGCGAGGCGCGGCGCTTCTTCAATCCGGACATATTCCACCCGGTACTGGATCTTATCCGGCGTATCGCCGCGTGCTCGCATCCCGACAGCGCGACCATGAACCCGATCGCCGTTTTCGAGCGCATGAGCGAAGATGCCCGCGCACGTTACTGCCCGTTCGTCTTCAACTACCTGCACTACACCGTCGCCCACAAGGCGGCCACGACCGTACGGCTCGTCTCGCCACCCGCGGTGACGGCGCTGCTCGGCGGAGCGGGGCTTGCGGTATCGTCGGCCTGTTCGCGGCCGGATGCGGCCCGGGCGTTCGCGGAGTGGGTCTGTGGACCGGACGTACAATCCGGAGGCTACTTCGAAGCCGGCGGGCAGCCGGGGCATCCGGCGTTCTACCTCGAGAACTCGGATATCGTCCCACTCGATGCGCTGCGAAATGCCTACGTACGTCCGACAAGCGCCGGATGGCCGGCGTTTCAGGAGGAGTTCGGCGACCGGCTGCACGCGGTGGTGTTCACCGGCGCGGACGCCGACCGCTGCCGCACCGAGATGGTCTCACGGTTTCCGGAGGAAAGATGAATCGTGATCGCACAGCGGGGCCGAAAGAGACCGCCTGCTGCCACTCCTGTCCAAGCCGGCAACAAAAAAGGGGCCCCGGTAGGGCCCCCTGATTATTGGACACTATTGCTGCGGTACGATTAAAGCTCCTGCTCCATCATCGGATCGTCGAGATCCATATCCTCGTCGATCTCAACCGGCTCACACGCCACCGCAACAATACCGATGGTCGCAACAACAATAAGAATCTGAATAAG
>PUMZ01000313.1 GCA_003551565.1 Candidatus Brocadiaceae bacterium
CCTTCGGATCCTGCCCTGAGTCATACGGCCCCTCCGCCGCCTCTGTCGTCAGACAGGTTGACACCCAGGGCGCACGCCACTGGTAGATCTGCGTGGCGTGTATCCTGATCAGCGAGATCCTGCGCACGACCCACTTCGATTCGGGAGCCGATTTGGACACGATGCTCTGGCACTACCAGCGGCTCTACAATCACCACATTCCCCAGCGTAAGCTCGGGCATGTCACTCCTGTACGAAAACTCAAGCAGTGGTACCAGGAGCGCCCCGATTTATTCCGTAGGCAGGTATATGACCAGTCAGGTCTTGACAGCTACTCGGTACCTGCTACTCGCTCAATCGCCGCCGTGTACTTTCCAGCGATGCGGCGGGAATCGAATCGCTCACGCCCCTCCTCTAGAATATGCTTAGGTGTTGGATCAATATATTGTCTCTTTATTGCACCTACAAGGGCTTCCATGTCATCTTCCGGAACCAGCTCACCATACTTACCGTTCTCTAATATTTCTCTCATACCGCCACGGGCATCTACTGCGACGATTGGTACCCTGCAGGCCATCGCTTCGCTCAAAACGTTAGGCGACCCCTCATATAATGATGTCAATACAAAAACATCTGCTTGACTGATATAATCTTCCGGATTTTCAACGAACCCGATCAAATGGCACCGCTCTACCAAAGAAAAATCTTTAATCTTTTTCTGGAGCCGACTCTTCTCGGGACCCTCACCTATAACCATAAGCTCGCTCTCCGGCCACGATTTAAGCAGACGCGAGAAACATTCAATGAGATAACCTTGGTTTTTACTTTTAACCAGACGGCCACACGTAACCAGTTTCGGGCCGGCTCCCAAAAAAACTTTGCGGGCAGCACCATATTTCTTTTTGTATGACCGCAGGACAACCGGATTAAAAATAACTTCAATTTTTTTATGAGGCACACCAAGCTTTTTGACTAAATCTTCTTTAGTTGCTTCCGAATTAACAATAACCATACTGCTTTTACGGTAAGCAACTCGCATTAGAAGTCGCCCAATTACACTTCCTATGCTATTCGAAGAAAAATATGTTCCATTCAGCGTAGATGCTTCACGGAAAAGATGGGGCAACTTGGATCCTGTTAGAACTTGGAGAATCCAAATATGTATATTAAAATCCCGATTCGTAGTCAGTATCGCAGCAGCGCTTGATTCCCGAACATAATCTCGGTAATTATAAAAGGCCTCCATTGCCTTCTTGACAACGGAACCTTGGTATGTTTCAAACAACCCAATAACTCTAACCCTGCTATCTAGCATGTTCAAGTAGGCGCCACGCTTATACTTTACCACTATATCAACATTATAACCCTGAGCAACAAGTTCGTTTGCGAGGTTCACAATAACACGCTCCGCCCCCCCGCCCCCAAGTGAACTAACACCAAACGCTATTTTTTTAGTTGGGCGCTCTTTTTCCATTTCTCTAGCCTTTCGTTAACAGCCCCTGACACGTATACTCTTCACTCAAGCAAGCCCCTTTTTTGAAAAAGTAACACTGGCCTCGGGAGGCGGAATTTTAGAGGCGTAAAGCCTGCCTCCATCAGTATATTCAAAACTGGCACAAGCGTGGATTCTTTTTTTAGTCCACGCTCCGCACCCACATCCACGGTAACATATACTATCCGGTGAAGGTTTTCTTTTACCCCTTGAAGGACTTCTGGCTCAGCTCCTTCAGCTTCAAGTTTGAGGAGTTTAATCGGCTCATTTCCATTTATATGGCCACTGCTTTCCAGAATATCATCAAGAGGCAAGGCACTTCTTTGGACGGGCTTCGATTCGAGAGACTGGCGGATAAGAGACGAATCTCCGGTTTCGTTAGAAGGATAAAAATAAAGCTCCTCGGCTTGGCTCCATAGGGGGCATTGGTATATTTCGCATAACGTCCCTCGCAAGTTTTCAATGAGAGCAGTACACTCTTTCGGATCGGGTTCGACCGCAATAATTCTCAAATTCTGGCTATCGGCGACAGCGACCGAAAACTCGCCAATATTTGCCCCGACATCAATGACTATATCGCCGCCCTCTATGGGGATGTGATCAACCAAATATTCTTTCCGTATATTTCTCAAGCGACGGTCAATACCGTTCTTATAATACGCAAGTCTAGTCTTCCTTGACACATACATTTTTTTGGCTTTTTCGAAAACGATGTAACTTGACAAAGTTTCATCCCAGCCTACGGATATCTCGTAACCAATCAAGGACCTGAAGAATTTGAACCGGCGCGCCAGTGCTGAACCTTGTCCCTGAAAAACGATACGTCTTAGCGCGTACCTAAGGGCGTGACCAAAAAACCCATAATACATGATAGCAAAGCCTCGCAGCGTTTCCCGAAAATAACTTATAGATGCGTTATTTTTCTGCAGTCACCGGCCCCCCCCCGGGGAGGGGGGGGGCGGGGGGTACAATTATTTGGTGTGCCCTTTTTTTATTTGATCTGACAGGTCGTTCGTATCCCAACAGCTTAAATAACCGGGACTTTATTAAATGCGAAGCCGTATCATGTACTGCCTCCACACGCACAGGTATTTTTTAATCCAATTATTTTGCTTATCGCGAGACGCTGCGATCCATCCCAGCGACAAATCTCACCATTACGAATAATCAATACCTTGATTGGTTGTTATTTACAAAATCTGCGCTTGCCAATTTTTTCGTATTTTTTACCGTATTTTTCGAGCAGCCGAAGCGGGCCGCCCGTTTTGCGCACTATTGTTTTTAAGCAGCCGCTAATCAATTGTCGATAATACCTGGTTTGCCCCCAAGGCAAGCCGTACACAAAATGCTGCCTAAAGCTATTAAATAAAACAGTTTCCTCAAAAAGAACCTTTGATTTGTCCCAATCACCTTTTACAATGACCGGCTTAAGAGCCGCTTTTTCTATCATTTTATTTATTGTACACTGTCGAGGTTACTGTGAGTTAGCGTGTCTTGAATCGGAGCGATGGTAACCTAGACCTCAGTATCTTACGGACCCGATTAAGGATTTTTGCCCGTGGAGCGGGCAAAACCAGCGTAGGGGTCCACCTATCAGCGAGCGGTATATTCCACACAATACGAGGCCGCGGGTTTTTATTAATTCTTTCCGCAAGCTTCGGAAGATTTGTTTCACGGCCATGAATCACCCTTGCCTGCCCATCGATGTAAGTGGCTTGTCTTGTTCTAATGTTGAACTCAGGAGGTAACGGCCAGAATCTTAGATTGCTGTTATAAAGCTCTCGTGCGAAACTTGGCTGATTGTGTTGGCCTTTTGTTCGTTCAAAATCCTCCCGCCATCGATTCAAGAAGTATCGTACTTCTGCAGAGTCGCGTAGCCCGACAACACCAGTGTTTAACTCACATACCGCGTCCGGCACACTTTCCACCAACCCACGCCCGGGACTGAGACGAGCCACCACATCTACATTAGCGAGCATGTCAAGGACACCAGAGATCTTGCCAGTAATAAAAGTATCCGTGTCAATAAACAAGTTATAGTCGAAGACCAGCATCTCGGGACTATAAATTGTGTCAGCAAAGCCATAACACGGCGATCTCATTGATTTTATCGCATCGAACGGGCCCTCTATGCCTCTCAGTTTTTGATGTTCTACTTGATCTGTCCACAAAACACAGGGAATCTCCGGGTGCATCGCTTTGAAACTTCCCGCAGAAACCAAGGCCTCTTCAATGAAACGCTCCCCGGTTGCAACATAACTTGCGCCTTTAGTTGCCATCGCGTTTTTTCCTCTTTTCAGTCATGCCCCCCCCCCTAACACTCACGCTCTTATCCGGGATTATTCGTGACGGGAAGGCGAATCGGTTAGTGCGATGCTGCCTCCGGTCCCTGGTCTGTTTCTCATTCTACGCGTCACCCGCTTTCATGAACCGCGCATTTATGAATCAGCACACCAACTGCCCAACTTGGTGTCGATGGACGCGCGCACCCGCCTTTAGATGCGAGCAATTCTTCTTTTTAGGACCTGATGGCGATTAACGCGAACTTTATTGCCCCCTACTAACATAGAATTCTGGAAACTCAAGCTTCACGACCTCTTCGAAAGTAAATCGCTCTACAGATGGCTCTCGCCTGGATTCGTGACGCCCGCGCCCCAAAGTGCCGTAACCCGCTCAACATAGCGGTACAATACCCGAGTCTACGGCGCACCTGGGGATTCCAGTCAAGTGGGTGGCTCGTTCCACGTGATCAGGGGTGGCCATTCCACCGGATGTGGTGGGCTGGTGTTGCCCAGCCAACGTGGACACGGTGCTATTTATTGAGCCGGGCCTCATAGTCCTCCGGGGATAGGTAGGTAAGATCGCCGTGCGAGGCCTGCGCCGATCCCGCAAACTGCAAGCACTCCTAGAACCACCAATTCTCGATCAACAAATCCAAAAAAAGCCACGTTATCTTCTTAATTTTTTTCCTCCCAATTCTCCATAGCTGATTCTATCCCAATTCTCCGGCAGACCGTGGCCAGGTCATAGTTCGCGCGAATATCAAGCCCCGGATCGCGCCGATCGTCCTGCGGCGACACTCTTTTGAAGTTAGGGTTATTGATACGGGTGCAGTGGCCACGCCTCACCCTGCCGTGAGTGATTTTTCTCACGTCGCCCCCCATAAGCTCTTCCCAGGCCAATATCCCTGAGCCATGCTCGTACTCATAACGACGCCGCGCTTTGCGGCTGTTCTTTTTTTTAATATTCGGATGGGACCAGAAGTTTCGCCACCAACCCATCCCGCTTTCGTACTGGCTCCGACTAGCCTCTGCAGTCGTACAGCCCACCAGCTCCCAATAACGGCGCTTCTTCGTCCAAACCCGCCGATACCAGCGCCCCTGACGACGGGCGTCAACCGCAGCAGTTGAACCTTGCGGCAGCTCTTCAAACTCCCTCGCAAGGCGCGACATCTCATCGAACGAGATCAAAAGATCAGAATGCCAAAAAGCAAGCTTCGGTGCGTACCAGTGCATAACCTCCACTGGAAAAAGGAAATGCATTATTGGAAACCCAAAAGATTCATTGAAATCTACCTGCACGGCACCCGGCTCCATCTCCGCGCGCTCCGCACGCGGATCAGAACCCACTACTGGCGTCCAGCCGGCGTGCAAAACAAGCCGCTGCTGAATACGACACCAATTGGGCTCGACGTTCCAGCAGAGCCAGGGTTTCTCTATCCCATCCAGCGCTTTCCGCCACTCCTTTGCTGCTGCGCAAAGGACTTCAATTTGTTCCACGGGGAACGCATCCCAGTTTCCCTTCGCTGCCCTCAAGGTGTCTCTCGAGAAGCCATCCAACTGCCCACGATATTCTGGCTGTAGACGACCACCCCCCCCATTTCGCGCAACTTCGTGCCGTGGATCAATGGTCCCGGTATTTTGCACGCCGTCCCCAGGAGCTCCACCCATAACCCGCTTTCCTCTATCTGACGTATATGTTTTCTTTGGTTAACACGCCTTTTGAAATCATAATCGCAACCATCCGGAAAACCATTTTTCTATCTACCAATACATAAATCTGCGTCAATGAGTCGTCGACTTATTTTCCCACTTCCCACACGAGACGACAATTTGAGTGGCCAAACGCAAAATATTTTTTAGCCCTCCGGGCGTCCGCTCGCCTACCCCACCTATATTATCACCTAATGCGGTCTATTCCGGTAGGCACACGGCTACGGCCACGAGTCGCGATCACATCGGCTCCCACCAGAGCTCTCTACATCTTCATGATCTCTAAAGGGTCCCCACCGCATTGCATCTATCCTGCGTGTGTTCTTCGCTGCCGTTCGGCCCTCAAACCGACGTTCGCCGCATCTTTTCTCGTTCGAAAAAGCCGGCGTAAGCCGCACTATCAGGTTTTTCCATAAGGCTCCGAAGGAATGACTGACGCTTTTCAATTATTTTTATATATTCATAAAGCTTCCTCCGGCGCACCCCATCGGCCCAACCTGACTCTTTGCTTATGGCGTCGAACCTCTCAAGCGCATCTAATGATTTAAGGTAGCTAATTGCCACCGCAGCGACGTCCGGCTTATACGAATCGTTTTTATTTGCCGCCCATTTTTTGTATGACTCGAATATTCTGGGTTGATCGGGATGCTTATCAATCAGGTTTGTTATATCCCACTCAATTGGGCCCTGCGTAGAAAGCTCCCAGTCTGTAACAATTATTCCTTCGCGCGATGCTATTGTGTTAACAAGGGCTGGATCTCCGTGGATTCGACTACAAAGCACCCTTATATCTTTTATGGCTTCCACCATCTCGCGAGCGTATTCTGCGTCGGCCCCGCCATCTTCTAATTTTCTTTTCGCCTCGTGCCCCAGGGACTGCAAGCGCGGGAAGTCGCCGATTCGCGCCTGACTCACACCGGACGTTTCATATAGTTCAAGGAGGCATCTGGTTAATTTTGCTAGCCGCTGCTCGTCGGCTTCCTTATACGGCGTCTCCGGTATGTAATGTAACCAAAGCGCGGCATGTGATTTATCGAATCGCTCCGGCGTTGACGCATTCGCAAACCCCATTTTTGAAAGCCTTAAGAGTGTGTTGTACTCGTTTTCCAGCGAGTCCGCGCTCCTTCGCCCATTTTCCCTTGGCAGTTTAAGCGCCAACGAGTAGCTTGGATAAAGGGCGACAATGTTGTTATTGACTCTAAACCTTTCGGCTGAAATATAGGGGGCTTTGCCAAGGGGTCTTAGGCCATTGGGTGTTAGCCGTTGAGGCTTTCTTCTTCGGACACTACGCCTGGCCCACAATAACAGGCACTGGGTGAACGATCTCGGCCTCTTGTTTGGGTGCAACCACGGGCTATCGGAGAATACGGGGATTGAAATGCCTGTAGTGGGCGGTATCGCCGGGTGCTGACGCTCGGCCGCCCTTATCCGGCTTACAACAGAAGAGAGGGTTTCGGATTTTAGCGGGTGCATGTCTACCGAAGGCCTGTCAATCGAGCGAGTTAGGTCGAGAGAATTCGTCTGCGGTGTCTCGTTAAAGAAGAGAGATCAAGCCAGTGAATCGTACAGCTCGAGGTGGCTTGACGCGCTTCTCCACCAAGTGTACTGGCTGGCCCAGTCTGCTGCGCGACGCGAATCATGCTCGCCCTTTATTTTTCGCGCGACACAGTATTCGGCGGCATCTGACCAGTCGGATAGATCCTGCGACGCAACGAAGTACACCTCGGGCCCTGGGAGTTCTGCGAGGCTGCCCGCAGAGGAGCTTACGATGATCGGCGTCCCGCACGCCTGTGCTTCAAGAACAGGGAAGCCAAACCCCTCGTATTCAGTTGGGTATAAGACTGCTGCAGCGTTGGAGTAGAGATCGACCATTTGCTCGTCGGTAACGAATGGCATGAATCTAACGCTGTCTGCCAGCGCACGCTCAAGAGAAATCTTTTTCGTCGCCCTCGTGGAAAAGCCACAGGCAAGAAGTTGGAGCGACTTCCATTTTCTTTTCAGCACACTAAAGACCTCAAGAGCGATATCGAACCGCTTGTTTTTGGCCGCGCCGCCGACGTAAAGAAGGTAGGGGCTAACCGATAATATTTCACTCGCTGTTCGGGTTGCCCCCGCGGCCCCCATGTATGGATCTGAAAGGCCGTGCGGGATGACCTTGATTTTTTGTACGAGATGCGGCCACGAACTCGCGATGTCTGCGCAGGTAGAAGCACTTGGCGTTATAATGGCGTCAGCCTTTTCCAGCCCTCTGGTAACGACTTTATGCCAATAGATTCTTCTCCACGGGTCCAGCTCTCGCGCCCATGGCTTGATGTCATGGACAGTCACTACCGTTGGAGCGTTTTGGAGTAACGGCAAGGTCGTTGCCGGAGCATGGAAAATATGGGGCGGACTGCGCCTGACTCGCCAAGGAACGTAGAACTGCTCCCAAGTCCCCAGGTGCTGCCCCTTTAACGATCTCACATGGCGTCGGAAAGGCACCGTCGGTGGAGTTTGAAACGGCTGGTCGGGCCGATCGCCAAGCAGTCGTATGTCAACGGTGCGCAATCGGGATATATGGCCAACAAGCTCATACAGGTAGCGGCCGATTCCGCGTACGCGTGGTTTGTTGATCGCCCGCGCATCATAGGTTATCGAAAAATTGGCCGACACTCCTCACTCCTTGTGGTTATCCCGATTTCAGGACAGGCCATAGCGGTTTCGGGCTACACCATTCCGGCCGCTAACTGCCGTAGCGAGCTATCCTTTGCCATGAGATCTTCCCAGGCCCCTTCCTCCACCAGACGCCCTTGCTCCAAGACAAACAGCCGATCACAGCTCTTGACTGTGGTCAGGCGGTGAGCGATTAAAATGATGGTTTTTTGACCTGCCAGATTGTAGACCGCGTTCATCACCGAGTTCTCGGTGGCTGTGTCGAGCGCGCTGGTCGCCTCGTCGAAGATGAGGACCGCGGGATCCCGGTAGAGGGCCCGGGCAATGCCGATCCGCTGGCGTTGCCCACCGGAGAGCCGCACGCCACGTTCGCCGATGCGCGTGTCATAGCCGTTTGGTAATCCACTCCGGACGAACCCGTCCAAGTTGGCCAACCGGGCGGCGCGCTCTACGGCCAGTTCGTCAATCTCGCCCGGGGGAACCCCTAAAGCAATATTCCCCTGCACGGTGTCGTCCGCGAGGAAGATATGTTGAGGAACATACCCGATGCCGGCTTGCCAGTCGCGCAGGCTGTCCCGATCCAGGGTACCCCCGTCGACCCGCAGTTCACCCGAATTGGGGGAGAGCAACCCGAGCAGGACATCCACCACTGTACTCTTCCCGGCACCCGACGGTCCGACAATCCCCACCGTCCTGTTTGCAGGGATGGTCAAGGATAGGTCCCGGATGGCAGGCGCCTCTGCATCAGGGTATTGAAAGGTCACTCCGTGCAACTCGATCGCCCTTCGCGGCACTAAAGGCGCCGGCTGTCGGTTCGGCCGGATCAGCGGAACCACCGCAGACCGGTCATCCAGATCGCGGAGAAGGGTATCAACTGCCGGCATACTGAATCGTAACTTTGCGGACGCTCCAAAAAGGTTCTGGAATGCCGGAATGAGACGTTTCACCGCCAAGGCGTAAAGCCCGATAATCGGCAGCACCTCCCCAACCCCCCCACCCTCGGCCATCAGGTAGAGGACCAAAAGCAGGATGCCGCCAAACGCGATGGCCTCGATCGCGTATCGCGGCATGTGCTCGAGAAGCTGAGAGTTCGCCTGGTGCCGGGCGAACCGGTGCGCAGCCCCTTTGTAACGCTCAAGGTAGGGACGTTCACGACCGAGCAGCCGGATCTCCTTAACACCAGCGAACGCTTCGGCGACTGCGGCAAAGCGCTTCTCGTTGGCGTGAACACGCTCTTTGCCAATGCGTGAAAGCCAAGCTCTAGCTGTAAGATAAATCCCGCCGTAAGCCGCCCCGAGCACTCCGGCGGCGAGCAAGGTCAACGCAAGATCCACGAAGAGGAGCAGACCGATAATCGCAATCGCCAACGTCCCGTGACTGACCAGCTGTAAGACGGGCATCAGCCCGCCCCGAATGGCATGGTTCGTTTCCTCTAGGATGGATTTGGAGAGATCAGCGGAGTTACGGCTGAGGTAGAAGGTGTATGGACGCCGCAGATAGTCCGCCATTAATCGGCTGGACAGGCTGTAGCGGCGCATGTGGGTAAAGCGCGTGGTCGCCCACTGCGTCGCGGCCTGCGTTGCGTTACCGACCACGATCAGCGCAAACGCCATCCCCCCGAGGAAAAACAGGAAAGACTGTGCGGTTTCGAAGGGCAGCACCTCGTAGGCAGCACTGAGCCAACGATGCTCGTGGATGGCCGAGGGATCCCCGAGGACTGAGAGGAAGGGCATCACGGATGCGATACCCACCATCTGCACGAACGCGTTCACCACCATCAGCACCACCAAGCCGGCGGTCATGTACTTCTCGCGCCGGGTGAGCAGGCTGAGCGTCTTGCGGGGAACCTCGATCACGGGTCGCAAAATCATTGCACGGGACGTCCTCGATGTCGGTGCGGTATGCGATCAATGCCAGCTAGGGCTGAGACCGTTTGCTGCATACTCTGACCCAGCATAGGGCTTTTGAAGACGCTGTGCACCTCGTATAGTTTAGCCAATGAACTGGAAGCGCGGTGGGACCGCCGTCGTCCCCGCCAGGCATAGGAGCGCCTACAGCCGCATGTCCCAGCCGACCACCCTGATCCTCGGCGCCTGCCCCCGTGTTGTCGTGCCACTTGCGCGCTGCCTCGCCCGACAGGGGATACCGGTCGTGGC
>PUMZ01000124.1 GCA_003551565.1 Candidatus Brocadiaceae bacterium
ATCGGCGCACACTTTTACGATTTGAGAGCCCCTGTTTTTGAGACCCCTTCCGGGTTGCTGCAACCCGGTGATATTTTCCATTTCCTTAAAGTCTTCCCAAACACTCCTGCACCGCCTCGCCCATCTTCTTCCCCGTCTTGAATCTCACAGCTACACCGTCTTCAGTATAGACCGTTTCGCCCGTCCTCGGATTCCTTGCCTTTCTCCCCCTTTTCGTCCTCGGTTCAAAAACCCCGAAATCCCGAAGCTCCAGCCGGTTGCCCGAGCCAAGCTCTTCTATGATTTGATCAAAAACGCTCTTGATAATATCGCCGGCCTCCATATGTGTCATATCATGCCTCTTCGCCACCGCTTTTGCCAGGTCCTTCTTCGTTACCGTGCGAGCTGCCATGTCGCTAGCCCTCCATACGATTGGAATATCAGTAAGTCTCAACAGATACGCTTATAACATACGCCAAAACACACCGGGATGTCAAGGTCTGAATGCGGCCCCGATGCCTGCACCTTTTAACCTCTCAGGTGGGGCACTGGCTTCTCTCTGAGACCTCACAGAATCGCTCACAAGGCGATCTTTGAATGGTGTAAGGGGGTAGGCACCTCGGTTTTTATTTCATAAGATTTTCTCTTCTTTTTTTGTGTTTTTTCGGGCTTGGTTCCAGAGTGCAAGTGCCGGCTGAATGTTTTGGAATACAGGTTTGATATTGTAACACTTCACACGGAATTGGACTTTTGCCCCAACATGGCTGGACCTTACGGGGCAGAAAGGCCGACTCTGCGAGAACGCTTTTATGAGGGAATCACCCGATAGCATCACTCCGGAATCCGGCAGCAAGGCGCAATCCCAGCGATCGGTGTTTTCCAGTTGCAGACAGCGGGTTATTCCGGTAGAATCAATGATAAGCGTGGTGTGGCTGGAAGATGCTCAGAAGCTGGCATATGAGGCTTTGGAGCGTGATCCGGGTCGCATCGTGTTTGTAACGTGTGGGGCGATGGGATCGACTTTCATTGTCCGGGTTCTTTTTACTCATCAATTGACCGCTTTTAGTCCCCCTGATAGTAAAATCCATGAAATGATAGCAATTGAGGAAGATGAAAAGGGCTGAGAAGCCCGTTTTCAGCCTTCTCAGGGTTTCAAGATACGGTTTCCTAAACCGCAGGTCGCAGGTTCGAGTCCTGCCGGGCGTACCACCCTTCAAAGCCCCGGAAGTCGCCTGAAAAGCCCATCCGGGGCTTTTTTATGGGCTTGTCAGTTAAAGTCCACTTTTCCCGATCCGTCTCCGTTTGTTCATGCCCCTCCCACACTAAGGCCCTTTGTTGATTCGCTTTGCATTACAGTTCGTAGAGAGCCCCTTCAGGAGCTCTGGAATCCGGAAAAAACAACGCTAATTCAGGAACACTTGAAAACGCCATCGCCTTCATAGTACACTCTGTTCTATCGTGAACCTCCCTTACTGGATAAAATGTTGTTAAATAAACAACTATTACACAATAAGTTAGGCTCCCGTGTATATGTACATATGCAAAAGCGCCTGAAATATTGGGATTAATGTGGAGGAAATGCTGTGGCCGGAAACAATCCTGTGGATATGGAAGCTGTGGAGGACGAAGTGAAGGGTTTGCTGGAGCGCATGACGCTGGAGGAGAAGGCATGTTTGCTTACCGGCCTTGATTTCTGGCATCTGCGCGGTGTCGAACGCCTCGGTGTTGAACCGGGGGTGCGCTGCACGGACTGCGGGCACGGCGTAACTCCCCTGAACGACACCCCGATCAATGGCACCTGTTTTCCCACCGGTGTGGGACAGGCCGCCACATGGAACGCGAATTTGCTCGAAGAACTCGGCGGGGTGCTGGGCAGTGAAACCAGGGCGCTTGGCAGCCAGGTTCTTCTCGCCCCCAAGGTCACATTGCACCGGCTGCCGGTCGGGGGACGCAATTTTGAGACCTATTCGGAAGATCCGCTGCTGGCCGGCAAGCTGGGTGCGGCCGTGATCCGCGGGATTCAGTCCCGGGGTGCCGCCGCATGTGTCAAGGCTTTTACCGCCAACAACCAGCAGGTTGATCAGTCCAGCGTGAGCGTCGAGGTGGACGAACGTACGCTGCGTGAGATCTATTGTACCGCTTTCCGTATCTGCATCGAAGAAGCCGGTCCTCTGGCCCTGATGACCAGCTACAACCGCGTTAACGGCGATTATGCCTCGGCAAACCGCCATTTGATCCGCGATATTGTCAAGGAGGATTGGGGCTACCGGGGAGTGGTGCTTTCGGACTGGCGTGGAGTGCATGGCCCGGAAAGCATTGCGGCGGGACTGGATCTGGAGATGCCGGGTCCCGGCAAGTTTATGAGAACCGGCGATATTATGGATGCTCTGGAGCGTGGGGAGCTGTCTGAGGCGGACCTGGATGATCGTGCAGGGCGCGTACTGCGCCTGATCCTGGCATGCCGGCGCGACGAATTGCCGGCGGCGGAGGGCCCCGATACCCCTTCGCACGGCCGGCTGGCGCGGCGTGTGGCAGAGGAATCGATCGTATTGCTCAAGAACGAAGGCGCCCTGCTGCCGGTGGACAGGGATGCACTGCGCACCGTGGCGGTTATCGGCCCCAATGCGCGGGAAGCCAGGCTGGGGGGGATGGGCAGCGCAAGCGTATGCCCCCCCTACGCAGTCGGCCCACTGCAGGGACTGATCGAGGCAACGGAAGGTCAGGTGGAGATCTCCCACGAAGAAGGGTGCTGCCTGATCGGCACCTGCCTGGCTATCCCGTCCGGCGCCCTTCTCCCCCCGTCCGGCTGTGAAGGCGAGGGACTCAGAGCCGAGTACTTCCGTCGTAACGACCTGGCCGGAACACCGTACCGGGTGGAATATCACGAGCAGGTCGATTTTTCATGGGGATGGGCTTCGGCCGTTCCGGGGCTGCCCGTACACAATTACGGCGTGCGGTGGAGCGGCCGGATAAGGGCACGCGAATCGGGTACGCACGGAATCGGGGCGTTCACAGCCGGCGGCGGTTTCAGACTCTACATCAACGGGGAACTGGCTTTGGACGAATGGAGTGATCCGGACGAGGATGCCACATGTGTTGAGGCAGAGGCCACATGCGATTTGCGCCTGGAGGCAGGGGAAACGTTGGATGTTCGGCTCGAATACGGAAAGGTCTGCCACCCCGCCGCCGTACGGCTGGTATGGCGGGAGCCCGGTGGAATCGACGGCGTGCAACGTGCCGCTGAGGCCGCGGCGCGCGCCGACCTCGCCGTCGTCTGCGCGGGCCTCTCCAACGTCCATGAAGGCGGAACCATGGATCGTGCGGATATGGGCCTGCCCGGCGACCAGAACAGGCTCATAAGGGAGGTGGCCGCAGCAAACCCCCGAACCGTGGTGGTGCTCTTTGGCGGCAATCCCCTGGATATGACCTCCTGGATTGACGAAGTGCCGGCGGTCCTGCAGGCCTGGTATCCCGGCCAGGAGGGGGGAAACGCGCTTGCACATATCCTGTTCGGCGACGTCAATCCGTCGGGCAAACTTCCTGATACGTTCTGGCGCCGGCTTGAGGATTGTCCGGCCTGGCCCCACTATCCCGGCGACGGGCAGCAGGTGCATTATTCCGAGGGCCTCTTTACGGGCTATCGCCGTGCAGAAAACCACCGCCGCGTGGAACCGCTTTTCCCCTTTGGATACGGCCTCTCTTATACCAGCTTCCGGCTGGACGGACTGAGAATATCGAGCGATACCCTTAAAAACGGCGAAACATTGAACCTCTCCGTTGACCTGACCAACACCGGCGACCGTACCGGAAAGGAAGTGCTGCAGCTTTACGTGAGGGAAAAAGACCCCGCAGTTCGGCGTCCCCTTTACGAGCTGAAGGGCTTTTGCAAGGTTGAGCTGCAGGCAGGCGAAACCCGTGAAATCAACTTTACTTTGTGCGAACGCGATCTGGCATTCTACGATGTGGAACGCAAAAGCTGGCGCGCCAGGCCCGGCGAGTTCGAGGCAAGGGTCGGAAGTCATTCACGCGACGGCCTGAGTGCCGGGTTCCGATATTGCGGATGAAAGATTACCCCGCGTTGTTTTCTGAAACAACGCGGGCGATCAACGGGCCAAGCCCGGCGATCAGCAGCAGGAAGGATCAAACTTCCGCAACCGGCTCTTATTCCTGACAGCCAGAATCATAACCAGACCCGGCACAACGACCAGCAGAACAAGGGCATACCAGCCGTGCATGAGCAGGTATGCCATGCCGGATACGGGCAGTAGCGCAGCACCCGTGATCATCCTGAGCGCGGGACGGCCTTCGATGGCCGCTGCGAGGCGCGGGCTATGCCTGTAATAAGCGGTCACAAAACCCCTTCCCGGGCGGTTTGTGAGCAGATACCGGTCTCTGAACTCGCGCAAAACCTGCACCTGTAGCGCATCGGCCGAACCAAACGCGGCGGTGGCTATAAAACAGTAGCTGCTGCCGGAGACGCGCCTGACTCTTTCAGCCCCGTCGCCGATACCGAAGACCACGCCGCTGAAATCGTCAGGATATTGAGGCCGGGTGATTTTGATGGCAGGATCGCCGCTTATTTCAACTATTACATACCCGTCGAACCCCTCCAGATAATGTTCGTGCTCCGGATCCGTCGGGACAGGTTCGCTGCGGGGCTCGCAAGCCACCCAGTCTTCGAGCGTTTTGTCGAACCAATAAACAATTTTATCGGAGGGCTCGGTGTAATAGATTTTCAGCATCACCTCGGTCATGTCCGTATCATCAAGGATGAGGAGCTGTGTGAAGGATGCCGTGGCCGAGTGACGGAAAGCTACACCGGTGGTGTTCTGCGTTCCGGTTGCGCAGACTTCGCCGCCGTCGGTCTCCACAGCGGTACCCTGTCGGGTGTCGACGGACGGCTCGCCGGACCTGGCGACGCCGGCGCTTCCGGTGGTTTCGGCGCCGAGCCATGGATCAAAATCTACGTTGCCGACGATACCGTCGCCGAAGGCGCCGGGGTTGTCCTCATGGTCAGGACCGGTATCGTCGCCCCACCAGTTGGAAGTCGCCTTCAGTGCCTCTCCCCCATCCCAAACGACGCCCTTTTCGTTGCCGAAGATGTTATTGAAAACAGCCAGGGCGTCCGGGGGCGAAGTTCCGGGCTCATTCACGATTCCGGCTGCTGAGCAGCGGGTTATCGTATTGTTCGACACCCTGGCTCCGCTCCCCGTCTCCAGTATGTGGATTCCGTATCCGGCGTCTTCAATGCTGCAGCCGTAGATCCTTGCCCCCTCCCCCCCGACGGAAATACCTTTGACAACCTGGCCGTTGCGTCCCTCCGGTCCAGCCCCGTCGCCATCGAACCCGCAGACGCCGTCCACCACGTTGTCGCCGATCCTGGCATTATCGCCCAGGATGAGGATGCCGATTTCGGAGAAGTCCGCGATCCAGAACCCTTCCACCGTCACGTTCTCGGCTTCGATGGTGATGGCGACAACCTTGCATTCGGCCGAGATAAAGGTCGCATCCCGCCCTCCGGTCGAGCGCAACGTGAAGCCGTCGGCGCCTTCCGGTATCGTGATCGGGCCGAAATAAACGCCGGGCTCAACCACGACGGTATCGATTTCCGGATCGTCAACGGCCGCATCGATCATATCCTGAATGACGCCCACGATCGTCAGGACGCCGCTCACAAACTCGATGTCGTAGTTGTCCGAAGTCAGACCGGAAGGTGTGATGCCGTATTCCCCCGTCTCCTCGCCGTCCGGCGCGCGGACGAACGCGAGTTCACCGCCCAGCACCGTGTCGTTTTCACCGGCGACAAAGCCGTCGTAAGTGACGGTGAACGCGGGATCGTCCGAACCGTGAACTTTGAACTTGTCGTCGGCGGTGACGGTCAGCGGGGCGGGTGTGATCGCGAAGAGGGGCGGATCGGCTGCCATCACGAGAGTGTAATTATCGTCCACAGTAAGATCACCCAGCGTGAAGTCGTACTCGCCCGCGTCTTCGCCTTCCATGCGCCCGAGCGCACCGGTGATCGTATCCGTACCCACCAGATCGGTGTGCGTGCAGGTGAGTTCGGGGTCGTCTTCTCCGTAGACTTTACTCTGATCCGCGTCGGGAGTGATAACGATCTCCAGGGTCGAGATCGCGAAGGTGGGCGGTTCAGGCGCCAACACCAGCGAGTAATTGGGGCCGGCGGTCAATGTGCCTGTGGTGAAGGCATAATTGCCGACGTCCTCACCTTCCACGCGCCCCAGCGCGCCTGTGATCGTATCCGCACTCACCAGATCGGTGTGCGTGTAGGTGTATTCGGCGGGATCAGCCTCACCGTAAACCTTCCCCTGGCCCGCATCGGGAGTGATAACGACCTGCAGGGGGAAGATGTCCGCCTGCAGCTCCGGCTGCGCCAGCGTGTAGTTGCCGGCATCGTTGCCGCCGAGCGTCATGGCGGTTGCCACGTTAATATTTATGCCGACGCCGGACTGCGCAAACGTGCCCGTCCCGTGATTTTCCAGCGCAACGTCGTCACCGTCCACAACGCCCGAAAGCTGCGCGCCGGTCACCACGGCGTCGGTCGTACCGTCGTACGCCCTGTCCTGAGCAACGGCGCCTGTCACGGTCAACTCTTTTGTATTCACCGTCACGCTCACCGTGCCGCCGATGGCGTAAACGTCTTGATAACGCACGTCTTCCGGGGTGAAGGTCACACCGACGTCGTGCGTTCCGGCAGCGAGCACATCGCCGGGGTTATCGAACGTAAAATCGCCGGCCAGACCGGTTTCATCGCCATCCAGAACCGATTCGGAGAGCGGCTGGCCGTAGGTGATGGCGGAGGTCGTCGGCCATGCAGCGACGATCAGGCCGAATTCAACGCTGACGTCAACATCCTCATCAATGCCTTCAAGCGTGTAGTTCAGCCCGATGAAAGGCTCGGGCGACGGATTGCCGTCCGGGACGAGATCGCCGTTGAGCTTCCACTCTGCGGCCATGTAGCCCGCCTCCGGTTCGGCGGTGAAATCGACGTCGGCGCCCGCAAGCACCGGCGTTCCGCTCACGATCCCAACATCGCCAACCTTTGCCGACAGCACGCCATTCTCGCCACCGGCCACTGCAAAATCGACGACAAAGGCGTCGGCCAGTCCCGGCGCAGGCTCCTGGACGTTAGCGGTGAGGAAGGGATAGGAGACCTTGGCTTCCCCGGCGTCGGCCACAATCGACCAGACATCGTCGAAGTCCCAGCCCGTGAAGGTCGCCCGGAGCATCATCTCCGCCGTGGTCCTGCCGTAAAGTTGCTCATCCGATCCGGCGCTCAGTGTCTGTCCGGTGGTCTCGACGTCCCAGTAGGAATCATTGACGCTGCCGCCGGCGTGCTTGCTGCCGGCCAGCCCGCCGACGTTTTCGGTACCCGTGACCTCATCCGCAGCGTAGCAATGATTGACGGATATTCCGGAGCCAATGTATCCTGCCAGTCCGCCGACACGTCTCTCGCCCAGAACGCTGCCGGTTGCATGGGAAAAACTTATGTGAGCAGGCGAGACGACAGAAGCACTGTAGCCCGTAAGACCGCCGACATCATCTTTGCCTGTAACATCGCCTGTGGAATATGAGTATTCGATGATGCTGTTGTTCAGACAAGCTCCGGCCAGTCCGCCGGTATAGTTCCTGCCGCTCACGTTCACGCCGGCAGATGAATATCTGATCGCGCTGGAATTGTTCAACATTCCCACCAGCCCCCCTACAAAATTGTTGGAACTGATGACGTTCCCGGTCACGTGGACGCGTTCAATGATACTGGAATTATCTGAATATGCCGTCAGTCCGCCCACGGACATTCGTCCGTTAACGTTTATTTCTTCAAAAGTTAAGCTATAGATAAACGCGCCGTTGGCATATCCGAAGAGGCCGATATAATCCGCACCTGGCCGGTTGATGGTCAGGCCGCTGATGGTGTAAGCGCCTCCTTCTCCGTCCTCGCCCCTGAGGGAGCCGGTGAACCAGTCATAGTAGTCGCCGACCGGTTCAAAACCGGCGGCGCCATTCCAGTTCACCGTATCCGAAGCGTCGATATTGTCGGTGAGCGCGTAGTGCGCGTCAGGTTCCACCATCATCGACTGAAGCTGGTGGACGTTGGCGATGCCGTAAGGCTCCAGTTCCGTTCCGCTGCCGGAGTCAAACGTCACATCGAACGGCTCAGAAACGGCCGCATCGAGGCCTGCCGCAGTGGCCTCGAGCGTGTAGCCCTCGCCGACAATTCCTATGAAGACGCCCGGGAATGCGGCCTCGCCGGCGGCGGCATCCACCACGGCCTCGCCCCAAAGGGCGACGTCGCCGTCCCGGACCGCGAGCGTAATCGAGTCGCCGGCGCCGCCGATCAGGTTCCCGTATGCATCCTGAACCTGCACACGCACGTCGGGGTCGAACGCGACCCCTGCGGGGCTGTCGCCGGGCTGCACGCTGAACGCGAGCTGCGTGGCCGGGCCCGGGTTGACGGTCAGTCCCGTGGTATTTTCAAGGTCGCCACCGGCCGTCGCATACATTGCTTTGATCGTCCATGAGCCGGCTTTCTCCGTAGTATAGGCGCCGCCGACCCACCAGCCGCCCGCTTCCGAATCGATCGCCCACAGAGCGGCCTGAGTTACGTCGCCCAGATCTTCGTCTTCTTCATCGTACGCGGTGGCCGTGTATGCGACAGTCTGTCCGGCGGTTGCCGTATGGTCAACGGGACTGATCATTATATAATCGATATTGGCAGGATCGGTAATCGTGCCGGTGGTGGTCGGTGCATCGTCGAGCGACAGCTCGTAGTTGCCGGCATGCACGCCGGCGAGCATGCTGTCCCCGGTCAGAGTGACGGTTTTATCCACCCCGACTTCCGCGTTTTCAAACACGGTGACCGGTATCAATGTCACGTCGTCACCCGGGACAACGCCATCAAGTTCGAGCGAATTATCATCGATCGTGGCCGCGGCATTGCCGTCGAAAATTTTGTCCAACACGGTAAATTCACCACCGATCGTCAGCGTCTTTTTCTCGACAGTCAGTATGCCGGGGACATAGGTGATGTCGTAGTTATCGAGCCCTGCGCCCTGCGCTTCGCCGATGGTGATCGCATAATCGCCCACCGCGGCCGCGGCCGGCGCGCCGTCGCTGGCCAGCGCGACGTCATCGACCCTGTCGTCACCGACCAGACCGTCGGTGCTGAACTCATCGCCGTCAAACGCGTAAAGCGTGCCGTATTCCTTCCCGAAACTCTCGGCGGTTATTTCCAGCGCTTTCTTTCCGACAGTCAGCGTGCCGTGAACATAGGTGATGTCGTAGTTATCGAGTCCGGCACCCTGCACATCGCCCACGGTGATCTCGTAACCGTCCACCTCGGCCGCGGTCGGCGCACCGGCGCTGGCCAGCGTGACGTCATCGACACGGTCGTCGCCGAGCAGGCCAGTCACGTAAAAATCATCTGAAGGCGTCACTTCATCGAAAACCAGCTCATCTCCGTAGGTCTTGGTGCGGTCCTCGGCCGTTATCGTCAGGGCCGCCTTGACGACCTCGAAAGATCCGGAAGAGAGCGGCTCGAAACTGTAATTGGCAGCCTGCGCCGTTCCCATGTCAATGGTGGTGTTGTATGTGCCGACGGGATTGAACTGCTCGTAGTCCGTGCCCAGCACAAACCCGGTGTCATCCAGGTCGCTTTCATCATCGCCGGGGACGAATCCTTCGTACTCGACCCGCACCGCCGGTGGAGCGTCGCCGTAGGTTATATCATCGGCAACGGCAGTGACCTGAAGGTTCTTCTTGTTCACCGTCACGCTCACCGTGCCTCCGACGGCGTAGGTCTCCTCGTACCGATCGTCGTCCGGGGTGAAGGTCACACCGACCTCGTGCGTTCCGGCCGCGAGCACATCGCCGGGGTTATCAAAAGTGAACTCGCCGGGCAGGCCCGCCTGGCCGCCGGTCAGATCCGATTCGGAGAGCGGTTGTCCGTAGGTGATGGCGGAGGCTGTCGGCCATGCGGTGACGATCAGGCCAAACTCGACAGTCACGTTGATGTCGTCATCGATGCCTTCGACCGTGCAGTTCAGCCCGATGAAGGGATCCGGGAGCGGGTTGCCGTCCGGAACGACATCGCCGTTGACCTTCCATTCGGCGGCCATGTAGTCCGCATCGGGTGCGGCGGTGAAGACCACGTCTTTGCCTTCCAGCACCATGTCGCCGGATGCTATGGGCGCGCCGTCCACTTCGGCGGTCAATGTGCCGTTTTCGCCGACGACCGAGAACGTGACTGTGATCCCGCCCGACACGCTGAAATTGCGACCGGCGAGCCTGTACCGGGCAACTTCGTATGCAATATCGTCCTCGTTGTCCGTGGCGTGATACCGTGCCGCGGCCAGGTAGGCGGCGTAGTCGGCGGCATCGAGCTCCTCCAGCAGGTACTGCGAAATATCTGCTTCAAGGAAATCCTCCAGTACGCTTTCGTCTGCGGTAATATTCCATACCATCAGGTTGAGCTGGTTGACGACATCATCGACGATTTCTTCCCATTCCAGAGTTACAGGGCTGACGACCGACGCCCCTTCTTCAGGCGCCGTGAAGACCGGCGGCGCCGCGGGCTTGGCCAGGAACTCGTCCTGGTCCGGCTCGCCGAACCAGACCGCGGTCACCATGCCCGTGCCGTCATTGAACCTCAGCGAGAGCGCGTACCAGCCGTCCATGAGCCTGGCAAGCTCGTCGGCCGCATTTTCTTCGTATCGGATGCGGTCACCGTCCCGTTCCCATATATCATCCCTGCCGTACCGTTCGGGCGACCACAGTGCGGCGCTTCCAATATCGAGCGAGTCGAGGTCGTCGAATGCGACCTCAAACAAAAATTCTTCGGGGCTGTTCGACGTGCCGCGCCGCAGCCATACCGACTCTATGAAACTGAAATCCGGATTGCCGGCGGTATCGAAAAGCAACCGCGACTCGCTGACGCGTGCGACGAAAAACTCCACGTTTTCGGGCGTTGAGCCCTCCTCGATATCGGCCAGAGCGAGCCCGCCCTCGTAAACGGCGTCAGGGGAGAGTGCGGTGAAGGTGTGGGATGTCGCGCCGGCGCCGGGCCATGCTCCGTCTTCATGCTCATGGTCAACACCCTCGATCCACACGATAAGATGTTCGAAATCGGGTTCCGTGATTTCGTGCCAGGCAACTTGCAGGTCGCCGGAAACGCCGGAGACTCCATAACCCGGCGTGATGACTGACGGTATGCTTTCCGGGTTTTTGTCAAGCGTTACACCGGCCGTGGTTTCAAAAACTTCTCCGCCGGTCAGCGTAGCTTCGACAAGGTAATCTCCGTGCGGAAACATATCGGTCAGCTGCGCCAGGTCGTCCGGCCCGACCATGAGTTCGTACCACCATAGCCCCTCCTCTCCATCACCTTCCATGTCGTACCATACTCCGTGCGGAGACTTGAATCGTATGGAGTCCACATCCTCCCCTGCCTCCACTTCTATTTCGAAATAATGGGCAACACATACCGCTGCCCCGCCGGGACCCCGCTGAAAACTCGAAAGCCAGAATATGCCGATATCATAGATCGGATCCGGCATAATGCTCCACTGATGGATCGGATAAGCATTTCCTTCATCGATTGCCCAGATGTCATCAAAATCCCAGCCGGCGCCGGTGAACGTGGCCTGCTGTTTCATTTCTTGGGTCGTCTTCCCTTCGGCGCCGAAGTTTTCCGTATCTTCAAAGCCCACACCGGGCAATGTTGGATTCATATCGGCATCCCAGAAGGAATCTTCCACCAAACCGCTGTTCGCGGGTGAGAAATCGGCGGCATCAATACCTTGAGCGCCCACAAGAGCTCCGGTCGGACCATCAACACCGCTAACCACGCCAACGGCATAGGAACGCTTCACGACACCTGCGAATACTTTCCCGTTTTCTTTGAGACCGTTCATCCCCACCAGCCCGCCGACGTATCTATCGCCACTGACTTCTCCAGTTGAGTAGCAGTCCTTAATCTCTGCATCTTCTAAATTTGCGCCGACCAGTCCGCCAACGAAGAAATTGCCGCTGACATGACCGGTGGCATAGGACGAGCGTATGATCGTTTCATCGGCATTCTCTCCCACAAGTCCGCCGACACCGTCGTAGCCGCTGACATCGCCCGAAGCCCAGGAGTCCTCGATCACGCATCTACCATACGCTTCTCCAAACTTGTAGGCGACACCGACCAGCCCGCCCACGGCCCCTCCTCCGTCTTCCTCCGCACCGATCACCCTCGCGGTGGAATAACAGCGGTCAACGCGGCCGCCTTTATCAATGGTGCCCACAAGACCACCGACATCCAGATATCCGGTCACAGTACCGCCGGTGACCGCGCTGCTCCTTACCACCCCTCCTTCGATCCAACCGATCAGCCCGCCCACGAGTCTTGCGGCAGAAACATCCATATCCACAGCGGAGCAGCCAATGACCTCACCGCCGAAATCAACCTTACCTATCAGCCCGCCAACGTCCACACCGGTATCGTTATCCGTATCCAGCGGGTCGTCGATCCACACCCCCCGCACCTCGCCGCCGATTACAGCGCAGTCTTCGACCCTGCCATTGTTATAACCGACCAGCGCTCCAACGCCCTTTTCACCCGTTACGTCCATATCTTCCAGCGAGAGGTCAATGATGACCCCATCTTCGTCAAGAATGGCAAAAAGCCCCACCCCGTCCTTTTCCGGCCGGTTGATCAAGAGATTCCGGATGCTGTGGCCGTCCCCGTCAAGATGTCCGCCGAACCAGGGGATCGGCTCCCACCCGGCGCCTTCGTTTGCCATTTCGGAGGCATAGGTGTGGTAATCAGGGGTATGCTGGTCCAGATCCTGTGTCAGCACATAATCGGCCCCCGGATTATGTCTGACATTATCCAGTTCTTCCCATGTGGAGATCGAAACCGGGCCGGCGTAGACGGCGCTGGTGAGTTGGAAGAGGACGGCCGCACCGAGCGCCAGGACAATGGCTGTCAGGTGTTTTGCGGCGCTGCTGCGGGATGAACGACATCTTGCACTGGAGTCCATGGCGTCATCGAACACGGTACACCTCCCATTTTCCTGGTTTCTGGGCTACAAACTGACAATAGCTGGAGATTGGCGCATCCGACGCGTCATTCTATCCAGTCGTATCATTGCGCTGTTATGGCTTTGCCATTTTCCTGCGCATGGAAATACAACCAAACGAATTATCAAACTCGATCCTCAGTCCACCGTTCGTTTTTCCGGCTCTGTCTTTCCGGATTTTTTGCGTGGCAGACAAAAACCAACTCCGCCGCACAACGATCCCGGCTCATTGAAAATCATTCAATCAATTTACACCATTTTGGAGAACAAAGTCAACAGAACAATTCAGGACAGGATTTTGCGGTGCGGCGTCAATGTATGTAATCGACAGTCCGGGAACCTACTCAATGATTTTGTTCAGTTTGCTCAGTTTGTTGAACATTAACCAGAAGAACAAATCATTGAACCGCCGCTCCGCAGCCGGTGCAGAACCGGGCGTCTTGGCCGATCCTCCCGCCGCATTGCGTGCAAAAGCGGGGTGGGGCAGCGGGCTCCGTCGGTTCCACGTCTTCGACCTCTTTCTCTCCCCGGTCATCATAATGTTCAGGTGCGGGAAGATCTTCGACCGTTATCAGCGTGGCACGCCCTTTTCTGACCCGTATCGGAATCTCCGCCACCCCGTCATCTATCATAGCCCTCAATGCATAAGTCCCTTCCGGGAGCTCATGACTGTCTCCGAATTTTCCAGCGAACACCTCCTGCCCCTCTCTGTCGTACAAGGCATAACGGATTACCGGACTGATTGCCTGTTCCAACGACCGTACCAGCGACGGGCCGTCCGTTGCATTATAATAAACTCCTTCGCCGCCGTCCGCCATGCCGCGCAGATTCTCCCTGTCCACCATCTGATCAATCATAAAGCCTATTACGATATACTCCATATCGGGATGCTGTTGGCGCAGTGCACGGCTCTTGGCCACCGGATCTCGCCGGAAGCTCTCGACGCCGTCGGTCAAAACAATCACCCGGGGCCGATCCAATCCGCGCAGGTCGCGGGGTATCTGCTCTATGGTATGGGCCAGTGGCGTGGCGCCTCGGGCATTTATACTCCTCACCGTCCTGATGAACGCCTCACGGTCAAGCGGACCAACCGGTATCAGCAGTTCCGAATCAACCGCAGCTCTGGCCCGCTCATCGCCGAACGAACGGTAACGGTGCCCGTAAACCCGCAGCCCAACCTCGGCATCGTCGGGCAAAGTGTTGACGACCTGCTCGATAACATCGAAGGCCACGTCCAACCTGGTGCGGTCTTCAAGCTCGATCAACATGCTGCCGGAGGCGTCCAGAACGAAGAGAATGGGCAAATTTTCACCTGCCGGAGCTTTTGTAATAAATTGCCCCGGCTGCCGCCGCCGCACGTGGAAACGCAGTGCATAATCCACCGGGGATTGCACGTCGCGTAAAACCTCTTCATAAGATTCAACAAGCTCATGATCGGCCTGGGGTTCGAAGTATCGCCCGTTACAAAACCAGGCGGCATTGAACAATCCCCGAGCCGCCGTCCATCCGGTGTTGCTATCCATGTGGTCCAGCCTCAGCGTCTGGCTGCCCCACCCGACCGTATAAAGACGCTGGCTGGTCATATGCAATCGGTCCCACATGGTAAAATAATTTCCGGAACCCACACCGTCAGCCACCAGCACTTTCGCCCCGATCCCCCCGGAAGGAAGGTTATCATCGGCCCATTCCAGCATATCGCGCAGAAAATTGTACCAATCCGAACCGCCACGCCGGGCATCGAACATCGCTCCGTTTGCCTGCTCTAACGCTTCGGCATCCCGCGAATAAGGGCTGAAAAGGGTGAAATGTTTTCCCGTCTCCGGATCTTTCAAGGAGGAAGCAAGAGCGATATAGACCCCTTCGGGCAAATCTTTCAGCAGCCCCGGCAGACTGCTCCGGGTGATGGGCAGCGCGCGTCCCATGCTACCGCTGGTATCGAATCCCATAAACAGGTAAACAGGTGCCGAAGTCACTTCGACCAGGTAATCTCCCGGATCCACAGAAAGTTGGTAAATAAGTGAAGTCCCCCCCCTCCGTTCGGGTTCCGGGATCTCGACAAGTTTCCCTTCTCCATCCAGAACGCGCACGCGTCCCCGCACAAAAGGCGCCATATGAAGCTGAAGTTCCGGGACTTCCGTGCGGCTCTGATAATCCACCGTGATACGATAAGAATGCTGCAGCTCCGGCCCGTCGAGGCGGGAGCCGGCCCACTCGTTCTGATCGAGTTTTGCGGCATTTTCCGGGAAGAAATCGGCTTCTATCTTGCGCACTTTTGCCGCATCCTCACCCATCAGCGAATCCAAAGTCGGCTGCTCCCGATGGCGCCATCCGACGCCGTCGCCACGGATCAGGACGCTCTCGTAGCCGGGAGCGCTCCCTTCCAGCACAACCAGCTCACCTATACTGATCTCGTCAAATTCCTCCCTGTGTTTAAACTCCAGCCGCAGAAATCGTGCAGCGACGGGTTCCGGGAACTCGATTCGCCAGGGAAGCTCGCCAGTCATTATTTCGTATTCCCCCACGGCTGTGTAGCCCTGAAAGGGCTCTTCCTCCGATGCCGATATCTTCATAAGATGCGGCAGATGACGGCGTCTTTCCTCGTGATCGGCGGGCCAGAGCTCGATCGAGTCCACGAGTGCGGTTCGGTTGGCCTGAAAGGCCAATATGACGGGGCTGGTCCAGGATTTTTCGTCACGACGCCATCGAAAGTAATCGCGTCCATCCGGCGCTGTGAGCAGATGCGCTACGTTTCTCCGCGTATCCTCCGTCGTATGAAAAACAGAGCCCCCGTAATCAATCCGCGAGATGTTCGATCCTCCCCGCGACAAAACCGACTCCGACTTGTCGTCCAGCGGCCCTTCGAAAGCCATAAATTCAATCAAACGCGTATGCATGCGGCTGCTTTCCTCGCTTCCGATATCTTCAACCGTCAGGCGTATCTCCTGCGTCTCAACCGGATCAAACTCGAGGACCCGCATGTGGGTTTCAACCATTCGCTCATCCTCAATCGCGGCAATGGTCATGTGTCCGTCCTCTCCATCCGGAACCCCGATCGTGAGCTTCAGGTCCTCCTCCCAACGCGACAAGACCATTGCCAGACGGTTGATACCGGCTCTGTGCATCCCGGCGAGTTCAATCTGATACCCCCCGATATACAGCCTTCGCCCGCTGACGTCCAGCCGCCCGTTATGGACTTCCAAAAGACGGTAATCGCTCTCATCGGTATGCGTACTGACCCTTGCTCCCAGCGGACGCAGCGCAAGGTTCACGCCGTCGCGGTTCTGCCTGCGCACCCACGATTCCATCTCATCCTCTCCGACAATCCGCATCCGGGCAAGGCCCGTCAACTGCATATCTTCCTCAGGTTGTTCCTCCTCCGGTTCACCCCCCCCTACCGGATCCAGCACCAGCAAAGGTTCATCGTCCTCAGGCATTGCAACTTCAACCTCATCCGGTGCCTCGGCCGGTTGTTCCGCCGCTTCAACAGGAAGGGGCCCGGGTTCTTCCACCACGGGATCCGTCTCCTCCACAGGCACGGATTCCTCAAGTTCGGCCAGCTCGACAATCTCGGCCAGACTGAAACCCCGATAGGACAGGCGCAGCTGCGTTTCATTGTGGTCGATCAGGTAGGCAAGCTGAAAACTGCGCTTTTCGCCGTTCGGCACCCAGACATTCTCGACCGGACGGTAGATGCCTTCGAACGTGGCCCTGTGCGGACGGCTCTGGCGTCCCCGCGCATCCACATACTGAAGCTGCTCGGAGGTCTGAAAAAACTCGGGTTTATCACCGGCATTGCTCACCGTCACATCCAGCACCATAAACCGCTTCCCATCTATGGCCTGGATGCCGGCAAAGCTTTCGGCCGCCGACTGCGCCGTCACCGCCACCTCGACGGTATCGTCCACGACGCTCCAGAGCACGTCTCGCCCGGTCGGCTCCGGCGGTTCGCCGTGCAGCCTGAATCTTACGGGCTGCGGCCGCATCAGTTCCCCGCCCGGCAGCCTTGCGTTGGGAAAGTCTCCGCGCAGCTCCAGCGACTCGAAATTTCCCGGGGCTAAAAACACCACACGCCCGCCGGTCATTGTATCGGGCAGAAATCGCGGGTCCTCAGGCAGCGTGGAGAGGTCCGGCTCCGGCGCATAAGCGTACTCGCCGTCAACGACGAGGTGAGTGTACTTTGTGGCCTCCAGCCAGTCAGAGACCGTGCCAATCTCGATTTTTTCTCCCCTTTCCGCCCCGGGGACAAAGGCCGTGGCGTCGGTCTGAAAGGTCAACATGCTGCGTGCTCTCAGGTCAACGGAGATGAATGCCATCCCCGGCGGCGCTGTGCGCCCGTCGAGTTCATCGGCAAAGTCCGTGCCATATACTGCGGCCTCTACGATCTCGTTGACCGCCGGAGGGAATGCAGGCTCCTCGGGTTTTCGATCGGCGCGGGGATCAATCGCATCGAGCACATGCGCCGTCATATGGCCGTGGGCAAAATCGTAGAACCGGAACTCGAGTGTTTCCGGTTCTGCATCCGCCGGTATTTCATACGCCAGCGTTCCCCGCTGTTTGTTTCCTTTATCGGGCAACAGAATTTCGGTTTCTTTTCCCAGCAGGCGGGGGATTCCATCGATCTCACGCATCGGCGCCACGCGCCACCCGTCCTTGATCAGGTAGAGGTGGTTGCCCAGAACCGGAATATTGTAAGCCACTGGCAATTCCCGCTCGCGCACCCACTGCGGGGCCAGGAGATTCTCCCACTCCACATCAAAGACCAGCCAGCGGCGCCCCTCCGGCGCAAGCGCCGGACCAAGTGAATCCAGCGAGGAAACGGAATGGACCGTCATCCGGACGGCCCTGCTTTCCACTTCCAGGCCCAGCGAATGCGTCCGTCCGGCGGCCAGCTGCGACGGCGGCCCGATCGGTTCGAAAGCAACGACCGGGCCCTCTTGCGCGGGCGAGAGTAAAAAATCGAATTGTCCGCCGGTTCCCGCATAATCCAAATGTTCCTGTTCCGGCGCAGGCAGAACAACCACCCGTCCTGCGACGCGACCTTCGCCGTACACCGCAGCCCTGTTCCCTCCCGCCGGGCTGAGGTGTACGCCGCCGCAGGCGGCCTCTGCCAGCTGCACCCCGCCGCGTCCGGAGCACAGAACAGCTTCCAGCCGGGGAAATTCCTGCCGCAGAGCGACAGCTTCGGCCAGTGGCAGATCCGCCAGAAGGACCACAGCATCGGCCTCCGGAGCGCGCGCGAGGGTCCGGGCAAGGGCTTCCGGCGGGGAAACGTAGGTTATGCCCGGTATGGTTCCCCTGCCGGGCAGATCCATGGAGGGACTGCGCCCTGCCACCCCGATAAAAACAACTTTCCATCCGTCCCTTTCCACTGCCACGTAAGGGTCCCAGGTTTGATCGGGCATGGTAAAGCTTGCCGATATAAAGCCGGATTCACAGCCTGCTAACGCTTCCCTGAATTCAACGGCATCACCTGTCAGGTCGCGATGCGCAAGGTTCACCACATCCACTCCGGCAGCTTCGAGCATAGCGACGGCGAATGCTGCCTCCCGGCCGGGAGGCGCGCCCGCGGAACTCAGGGCTCCTCCGGTTACAACCAGCATGGACCCGGGCGCTGCATCGGATGCTTCAAGAAGCGAGTCGCGTCCATGCCGCGCGATCAGCCAGTCACCGGGGTCGCAGAGGTGAACGACACTCCGTGCGGCCTGTGCATCCGGGCCGAAAGCGACGAACAAAGGGAGCGCCAGGCAGGCAAAAAAGCACAATAAAATGCCTTGCCGGCGTTTTTCCTGGAGACGTCTTGCTGTGTTTGCCATAGCGATCATTCTCCCCTGGCAGCCCTGACGGCTCTATCGGCCCTGTTCATGGCGCTCAGCGCCTGATTTGCCGTGCCAAATATGCTGCCCAGATGTGTCGCCCCCATCTTTTTTGAAATGGCTTTACCGGCGCCAAGCTTCCCTCCCGCACCTTCCGTGCCGGTCAGGCAGAAGGCAAACCCCGCAGCAGCTTCTGCTTCCCCGCGAGCCCCCGATTCAAGGCCCGAACCGAGGGCCTGGAGGAAACACTTGAGGTTTTTGATAGTCTGTTTCTGTATTTTAGAATACTCCGACAGCGCCTGCCCCTCCCCGCCATCTCCGCGTCCTATTGCCGCACATGTGGCAGGGTCTATGCTCCACCAGCTGTTCGGAGCCACGCCCCCGGCAAAAAGCACGGTGCGGCCCGCTTCGTTATGCTCTATTCCCCATTCTGCAAGTGGAGCTGGACTGTCATGGGGCGCATCATACGGATAAAACAGCTCCGCCTCGGCCAGTGCGGTATGGATTGTTACGGGCGGGACGAGTTCTCTCAGCAGCAAGGCCTCAAAAGCGGTGGAAGCCACGCCCAGGGATACATTCGAGCGGGCGGCCGTTTGGGAGTGGAGGGATTCCCGGGGTCCCAGGTGGAGTGCGTCCCAAACCACATCAAGAGAAGTCCTTGCCAGAACCTGCCGGGCTTCACCATCGCATCTGATCTGTGTGGTCCACATGCTCACTGCGGGGCCGGGCAGAATCGTCAGATCTGGATTTTGTACCTTTTGCCGGCCGGCCAGCGCCAGACGGGCAATCTGCCACTCGTAAAGCATCCTCGGCATTCGCACCGGAGCATCGTCCGGATATCCGGAGGGATCGGCGGCAGCCAACACCTCCGCCCACACCCCGGCATTGGCAGTTATTGCATCCAGCGTCATCCAGAGCATCGACGCCGGCCCTATCGGCCCTCCGGCCGCAACGATATCGGCGTGGAAAACCGGCGACACCCCCTCCCGGAGCGGTCCGTAAAGCAACCTCCGCTGGCGGACCACGGGAATTCCGGGGCGATCGATATCAAGTGCCAGAGTTATCGTTTTGAGGCCCGTTGCGGCATCCTCCGCCTCCTCCCGCGGCGGGCCGAACAGCCCACCAAAAGCATCCTGTATTCCCCTTCCGATCTGCCCTGCAACTGCTATTCGCCCGTCGCCGCCGACCTCGTGGAGCTGCCCCGTCGTATCGAAGACCTGCGAAGTATATCCCTCCGCCCCCACCAGCAGCACCACCTGGAACCGGTCAAATCCTTTGACGTATTCATACCACTCTTCGGCTTTCCACTCTCCCGGCCGGGCTCCGGCCCCTTCCCCGCCAACCGGCACCACTTCCAAGCGCATTGGTTTCCTGAAAAGATCCCCGAGTTCTTCGGTATATTCAAAAATTTCAACCTGTTCGGCATCTTCACCTTCCTCTGCGGCCAACGTCATTTCCATGCGGAGCGTCAGAGTTGCGATCCGCTTCGGGGGAATGTCAGAAACACGCCGCGCCTCCGTCCAATCCACCTGCTTTGCGTCGGGACCGAGTTCCAGAAGGATCCATCCGTCCGGGGTATTCACTTCGACGGCGACCGCCTCTGCCGCAGCACGTTTCAGGCTCCTCATCCATGCCGGAAAATCAAAACCGGCCGCCGGGCCAATTGGAGGCTCGGCCAGCCGGTGCACGATAAAATCCGCATGGCGCTCGCCGGCATCATAGGCCTCATCCAGGAGGCGCCGCCACCGGGCGGAGGCGTTTGCCGTCAGGATGGTGCGATCCCGCACCGGCACGCCGTAGCGCCGGAGCAGTTCGGTGTTGGAAGTTTCGTCGGCATAGCCGCCGGGTTCGGATTCAGGTATCAAGCCGCTTGCATCCGCGGCAAGAAATTGTTCAACAACCTCTTCCCGGCCTTTTTCATCCCGAGGCGCCACGACAAACCGTACGGGATAGCCACCGGCTTCAAGCACGGCCCGGAGCAGCGCCGCCCTGTCCCAATCGCCGCCGGCCCCGGCAGAAAGAGTGCCGGCGGGGCCACGCACCACGCCCAGTTCGGGCTGCCAGGCGATCCATTCACGAATCGCATCGGCAAGATCATAAGGGCTTCGGCCCACGGAACACACCACCGCCACAGGATCGTGCGGGGAGTTATCGACCTGCAGGACATCCTGCCTGATCTGCCGGGCGAGGCGGACATAGGCGCCGGAAGCACAAACATCGGCTATTGCTAAATCACCCTCGTCCGTCCGGGACACGGTTCCCGGGAACATCGAAACCGAGACAATCACAAACAGCCATAAAACCCGGCGCCATTTTATGGACATTCTCTCCTCCCCTTACCCGGCTGCTGGTTGAGAAAAATTTGATCTATTTGCCCTCCGCGGCACACCGCTTTAGATTGCCTTTTTGCTTTGAGTCATTGAATTTTCTCACCACATTGGGAGCAAAAATTGTCGATTTTTTCGACTTCTGCACTGCACCGGCCACAAAAATCCTTTGCCGCGGTCTGTGCCCTCCTCCACACACTTTGAGCGACCTCAGGGCCATAAATCCGTTCAACAGTTCCTCGCCGTTCACTCCAGGAGTGGAAGTGATGCGCTCGCCGGCGACTCCCAACCTCGGGGACTTTCGCCCCATAGCGCAGCGGGCTCCGGAGATAACGGGCACTGCTTGTGGCCAAAGGGCCCGACTCTCCGAAGCGGCTGCCGCGAGAAACTGCGCGGGCAGATTTCGGAGCAATAACGCCGTACCAAAGAAATCTTTCCGACCAGACCGGCCATGAAGACGGATGGTGGCGGGCCGCCAAAGGCATGACATGGTGAAACGCAGGTCGTTCCAAAGAGAAATATAATATTGGTTTGCATTGCCTCAAGGGGCGGTTGGCACCGGTATAAGCCCCTTCCCGGGGTTCTTCGCCCATGACGGGAAGGGACAGCAGCATGACAGACAACGCTACCGCGAGCATTACGGAACCAGCGGAAAAACGCTCCGCTGCATTTTTAACCGAGCAGCTTTTCATTTCCCCCTCCCCGATAAATGTTTTAAGCAACTAATTCTTTTTCAAGACTTCGCTTGAAAAAGAATTAATAAAACGACCACGAGAACGACTACGACTGAGCGGCAAACGACATCATTTTTCAGTACATCTGCAATTTGTTGTCGATGTTGCGCCCTTAAGCGCCAGTTTCCATGCCACAAATCGGCGCCTGTTTTCCAGATCGCATTGGACGTATTTTTGCACGCAATCCAGGCCACCTTAATACCCTACTGAACCGCCGTGCCGCAACCGCCGCAGAACGCTGCATCGGCTTGAAGCTCCCCGCCGCACTGCGAACAAAACCTGGCTGTGGCCGGTGGCGCTGCGTCCGTAGATACCGGTGCAGCCCTGACCAGTACACGCTGGTCTATTTCCGGCAGCATCTTTCGCAGAGTATCGTCGAATGCCAGACGCATAACACGTCCTGCATCGTCTTCGGAAATGACAACTTCCGCATCTCCTCTGCCTCCTACTCCCGCCACCTCGATACCCATGCTCCGGGCCGTGTCCTGCTGTCGGAACTGGCTGAAATGTGCGGATTCCATCTCTCCCGTGGTCGGATCGACAAGGCGCAGGTCCACGCCCATCTCGAACGTGATGACCGTCTCCTCCTGTTCATAGCCCCCCGTAACACCCTCAATCTGGTCCGAGAGCCACCCGCGGCCCACGCCGAGCTGACGTCCGGTCCTTTCGGTGGTGACCCGGAACCCGGTGATTTTACCCAGCAGCAGGTAGTCCACGCCGCGCACCTGGGCGGGCTGCGCCATCTCGCCGGCCCTCACGATTCCCTCCAGATCCTGTTCGGCAAGCAGCTGGCCCAGCTGCGCCCGTTCGATCACGTTAAATCGCCCCGTACGGTGCATCAGCGTCGTCAACTGATCCGCCGCCATACCGTCAAGCCTGACGGTACTGAAACCAAATCTTCCCCGGGGCTCTTCCACCGAAAAAGGCGGCACTCCCACCCTTACCCTCTGCGCACCGGGCGGCGGAGGGTCATAAATCCCCACGTGGGCAGTTGTGGGATCCCGCTCAGCCCTCTGCCCAACATCAGCGCAGCCCAAAAATCCAATTGCTCCCCCGCATAACAGACCGATCAAAATAACCTTCCCCCGCCTTACTTTTCTCATCGCACGACCCTCCTGATAACAATGAAACCATTCTATCCCTGTCCGAGATTTTCCACGAACCATTCACCTGCTGAAACACTCCTGGTCCAGCGACTGCTGCCCCCTGGCTCAATTATTATATGCAGCATATACCAGTTAGCATTAAAATGACCAGCATTGAAAATCTTTTTTTCTCCACCTAAAGGTAAGTATACCCAATGGAAAGCCGAAAGTCAATCGGTATTCACCGCTTTTAAAAAAAACGTATAGGGTTGGCATCAAGGTTGTTACTTATCTTAAAAATAAACCGTGTTTTAGACTTTGATCGCCGGGCTGACTTCGCGGAAAGCAGCCGGGACTTTTACATCCAGAGATATTCACGCGCCGCACCGGGCCACACATCGAGAAGACACGGCTTGCGCATGGTGAAGAAAAATGCCGCCTTTTTGCCGCACGTTTTCAGCTCAAAACGTCCTGCACGGATAAGCACCGCGCATAATCCTCAAGGCTCCCGGCGACGATGATTTCCTGAACACCCCTCTGACCGCAAAAATCGTACAGCATATGGCAATTGTCGGGATCACGTGTCGGATTAATTTTCACGATATTGTCCGAGTTCAAGATGCACTCATAATCATACGCTTCCCCTTCATGCACTTTTGTCCTGAAAAACATGTCAACCTCCCCGATTGAAAACAGACCTGATCTCGCCCCGAACCAGGGAACCTGCAGGCACAGCAAACACCATCTCAATTCAAGGCCGAGCATAAAAAGTCGCTAAAACGAGAAACGGCCGACGAACGATTAAAATACTTGCACATATCGGCAACAGTTCATCACCGGTCATCGACTTCGGCGACAAAACGCCGCAAATTTGCGTGCCCGATTTCAATGCCTTTCAGGACATCCTCCATGCCCTCGAACTCAATCGACAACACGCCGTCATAGCCGGACTCGTGCATAATGCGCAGGCACTGAACGACGGGCACGTCGCCATGTCCGATGATGGCTCCGCGGCGATAGTTGCCCCCACGGGTGAGGGACCATCCGGCACCGGGCCATGGGTGCGTTCCCGGTTTCAGGTGAAAGTCTTTGGCGTGGATATGGAAGGCGTAAGGCATGAGCCGGCCGACCGCCTCCGCAGGGTCTTCGTCCACGCATACAAAGTTCCCCATATCCACCAGCGCCCCGAAATTGGGATGATCCACCGCATTGATCAGCTTCTCCAACCGCACGCTGTCCTGACAGAAGTGTCCATGGTTCTCGACCATGGTTTTTATACCCCGTTCAGCGGCATATTCGGTCACGGCCCGGCAGCCTTCCGCAAGAACCGCAACGGCATCATCAAATCCTCGGGCACGTTGATGCTCCTTTGGAAAGCCCCCGGAAGCATCATGCCGCATCCCGGGAACGCCCAGTATTTCGGCCACGCGCACCTCGCCTTTGACACGCTCGATTTCCGCATCGAGATCGCCGCAGGACCCTTGCAGGAAATCGGCCCCGATCGTATAGTTGGCGATCGGGATGCCCACGCGATCGCATTCTTCTTTCAGCTCCGCGGCAAAATCCTCCGGTTTCTTGCCCCCGGGCACGGAAATGGTGGAGAATTCAAGCACGTCGAATCCCATTTCCTTCGCCTTTTCCGGCACCTCTGTCTGCAGCAGCCGCCCGGTCCGGACGAGCCCGTTGTAACTGTAAGAACTTACACCAATTTGCATCGTTATCCACCTCTTACTTGTGTGGTAGCAGCGAAAACAAAACAATCCCAATAATTGTTTTTCAAAGCGGAGCTTGAAAAATTAAAAAACAACAACGGCATGCGGTAACGGCAAAAGGCTTCACTTTATCAGTCTATCGACATTTCTTGCTGATGTGGAAAACTTAAGCGCCTGAACTTATTCTTACCCCATTTATTTTAGCACATAAGGCGTCCTTATGCGAACACTTCTTTTTTTTCACTTGCAACTCTCCGTTGCGCAGTGTATTTTATCCTTTTCCATGATGATGAAAGTTATTCTCGGGGCGTGGCCGAAAAGCGGGCTCGAAGTGACGCTTTTAAGCCTGCCTGCCGGCAGGCAGGCGTCCCAGAGCCGGCGCCGTATTATCCGGAGTCCGAGCCCATGAAGGGGCTCACTACGAATCCTGTTGCGACCTTTTCGGCTGTGCTCACCGGTGGAGGGTGTTAATTTGGGACGAATCGGAGACAATTACAGCCGGATCCGCGCCGAACTGCCGCCCGCAGTGGAAATCGTCGTGGCCGCAAAGAGCCGTAGCGCCGGCGAAGTCGCCGAAGCGATTGCAGCGGGTGCGCGGATCATCGGCGAAAATTACGTCCGGGAAGCCGAAGACATCCGGCGGAAGCTGGACCCCGAAATTCTGAGCGGCGCCGCATTCCACATGATCGGCCACCTGCAACGCAACAAAGTGAACAAAGCGCTTGCAGTTTTTGATACGTTTCAATCCGTCGACTCGCTACGACTGGCCCGGGCCATCGACAAGCGCGCGGACGGCGCATCGCCGGTGCCCGTAATGGTGCAGGTGAACGTTGCGGACGAACAATCAAAATTCGGCATCAAGCCCGGAGAATTGCAGGGGTTCCTCGAGAGCATGGCGTTGCTGAACAATATCAAGGTGAACGGCCTGATGGGCATGGAACCGTACTGCCGCGATCCGGAAGACGCCCGCGTTTATTTCCGGAAGATGCGGGAGCTTTTCCTTTCGGCCTCAACCTCCCACGTACAGGGGGTAGAGATGCGCACGCTGTCGATGGGCATGAGCCATTCGTATGCAGTGGCCGTGGAGGAAGGCGCCAGCATGGTGCGGCTGGGCACGGCTATCTTCGGGCCGAGGGAATACTGAAACGTGCCGGCTGCGGCCGTAGCCGCTCCCGCAGGCGCTCGCCGGCGGCCGCACGGTGCGGGGTAAGTGATCGCGGTTGATGGTTGGAGAACCGATCCCGCGTATTATATAAACCAAAAAAAACATTTAACATAACGGACGTAACAACAGTATAATAAGTGGCTTTTTTCAGGGTTTCAGATTCTGCAGTATGCATCTGTGCCGGACAAACGGCGATTGACCTGCCTGCTGCAGTCAGGCCCTGCGGGGCGTCCTCAGCGGCACATCTGCGGCGAAAAGCCGCACTTCACGTCGACAAAAGCGGCGGCGTTTGCTTTCTGCCGTCTCTGTCTTACGGAGAACGCAAGAAAAGCGGGCTATCTGAATTATTCGATGATGGGAGGCGGGCCAATGCAGGATATCCGGGATATGGGGGATGGCGGGGGGCACAGCATACGGTTCACCCTGATCGAGATGATCGTGGTGCTCGCGATAATCGCCGTCCTGGCCGCCATGCTCATGCCGGTGCTGGCGGGCGTACGCGGGCGGGGACGCTCGACGGCATGCAGGAGCAACCTTCGCCAGGTCGGGCTCGCGCACACCGCATACCAGGACGACCATTATGGCAATGTTCTCCAGCACCTGGATAAAGGAAATTACGGAAGCTGGATAAACTACCTGCATGTCGATATGGGATTCCCTGAAAATATCTTCCGGTGCCCGGCCGCATCCGTCCATTTTCGTCCGTACTCGGGGGAGAATGCCGCAACGGACTATAAGAACCTGGGAATCAGAGCCAGCTATCTTATGAATATTATACGGGACAGGGAGGCTGGCAACGCTTTTGGAGACTGGGAAGTGTATGGATGGCAGGACGGGGTCAATGCCGCACGGGTCGCCCACCCCGCGAACACAATCTTTATTACCGAGATAGCCGATACATTTGCCAAATTTGGAAAAGAGATGCATCGAACCAACGCGGCGAAAGGCGTCAAATATATCGGGTATCCGGACGGCTGGGAGTATACGGGCGATGAGGAATCAAAGGACAACTGGATGGGAGGAAGGGACGGATGGATCCGGGATTGCAATACGGATCTGGGGAAACCGATTGAGGGGAATTTTTTTTACAATCCCCCGCGGCGCCAGGTCGGAGACCATCACCACGGCGGGTTCAACGCCCTGATGGGCGACGGAAGCGTGCACCACATGCCCCGCAGCTCTCCGTCCATGTGGATCGCATACGAGCAGCAGTAACCGGTTGGGGGATGCCGGCGTGCAGCAGAGCGATGGGCCGGCAGGTCCGTGCCTGCCCGAAACGTAAAGACAGGCTCGTCATGCTCACCTTCGGGGGGGATAGAAGCACCCGATGACCTGCTGCAGGCGATACAACATGCAACGTTTTATCGGAACCGCGCTTTCGGTCAGGCGCTGACTTACACAAACAACTGTCAACATCAAAGATCGCCTTACCGCTGCTATGGGAGAGCAACGTACCGTCATGCCACGTCGGGCCATAATAATTGAATACGACGGAACGGATTTCTGCGGTTGGCAGCTTCAGCCGTCGGTGCGCACCATACAGGGCGAGCTCGAACGCGCCATAGCGCTTGCTGCGGGGCATGAGGGACGGATTGTTCTTCACGGCGCCGGCCGCACGGACTCGGGAGTTCATGCGCGGGCGCAGGTGGCCCACTTTGATTCAGATTGCGCCCACAAACCCGACACGTGGAGGCGCGCCATCAACTACTGGTTGCCCGACGACGTCAGCGTCACGGCGGTGCGGGAAGCAAGTCAGGAATTTCATGCCAGATTCTCGGTGGAGAGGAAAACCTACGTCTATTCGGTAATAATCAGCGGGGTGGAGCGTCCTCTTCACCGGCGCTTCAGGATCCGGTGCCGTCGGCGGCCCGACGTACACAGCATGAACGCCTGCGCACGCTTTATTGTCGGAGAAAACGATTTCGCGGCTTTCACCGCATCCGGCGCCGACACCGAAAGCACGGTCAAGACCATTTTCCGCAGCGAATGGATCGAGGATGGCCGGTTTCTTTCGTACCTGGTCGAAGGGGACGGTTTCACATACAACATGGTCCGGACCCTGGTGGGGACGATGCTGGAGGTCGGAGCGGGGAAGGCGTCATGCGAAGATTTTGCATCCGCGCTGGAAAGCAAGGAACGCATCCGGGCGGGTCCGACCGCCCCGGCCAAAGGGTTGATGCTGACCGCCATAAAATATCCGAAGATTATCGACCCATTCCGGGAGCCCGGCCGGAAACATGGCTCGTAGTGGACGCTTTCAAGCATCGCGGGATTAACGCGCATATTTCATAAACCAAAGACATAATTAAGATGAAAAATTTAACAAAAACATTTCCCCGGGCCCCTTTCAGGGTGAGCCCCGCCAGGGTTCCAGATTCTGCCGGTGTGTATCTGTGCCGGACAAACGGCGGTTGACCTGCCTGTTGCAGGCAGGCCCTGCGGGCGCGTCCTCAGCGGCACCACCGGGAACGCAGGGAACGGCAGCCCGGGGTCTCCGGAGGCGGGATTTGCTTGAAACACGGAATGTTCACCCTGTATAATCCGATCACACAAGGAAGCTCACAGAATCGTGTTTTTTCTTCCTGCCGGCACAAGTCCGGTGGTTTCGCCATGCAGCATGTTACCCTCAACAACAACCGGAGGACCGGATTGTCAAAGCCGACAACGCCTCATCAACGTGGGATCATCAGGCGCTATTACGCGAACCGGGACAACCTGATGGCGCAGAAGCTCTCAGAGATCGTCTCCGAACTCTACCTCTGTACCGATCAGAAAAAAGCGGTGCGGCTCTGGAAAAGCGCACGGACCGCACTGAAAAACCTCAATGCCCCCCCGAATAAAGTTGAAACGTGCGTTGACAACCAGGATCTTGAATTGCTGGCCCGGCTGATGAGTGACCTATTTTGAAACGATTTGATTTGCATTGCGGCGGCATCCATGAGCGAGAGCAATAACACATGGTATGTAATGCTGAACGGGCGCCGGCACGGCCCGCTCCGTTTGGACCGGTTTGTACAGATGATTGGTACGGGACGGATCGGCCCGGATGATCTGGTCTGGCGGCAAGGGTTCCGGACATGGAAAACGGCAAAGGAAACAGATGTCTTCCAAAACGCTGTTCAGCAAAAGAAAGCCCGGACGGCGGCTGCTGAAGAAACGTGGTACTCTATGCGCGGGGATCATATCATGGGACCATTTACCACACAAGACATGTTTGCATCGATTCGTGATGGTATGATCATGGCGCATGATCTGGTATGGAGGAGCCGGTGGCAGAAGTGGGTCACCGCGGACAAGATCAAAGAGTTCGCCGGAGCGCTGGACGACGCTCGCGAATCGATGGAAAGCGAGTTGTGGTATTATAAAGACAACGATGAGATCAAAGGCCCTTTGAACTTCGTCCAGTTGCGTGAGCAAGTCATAGCGGGCGAATTGCCAATGGATCTGCCGGTCTATTCCAAACAGCTGGGCAATTGGAAAAAGATCGCCGATGTGGACCGATTAAAAGGCCTGGCGCCCGACGCTCCTCCGGCCGGAGAGGAGGAGGAAATGTGGTATTATCGCAAGGACAAAGAGACCATTGGGCCCGTTTGCACCGATGCCCTGATACGCAGAATCCGGGACGGCGAGCTGAAGCCGGGCGATTGGGTCTACAACCTGTCTGCTAAAACATGGCGCCGCAACGAAGAGGTGGACGAATTAACCGCCCCGCCGGAGCGATTTGATGAAAGCACAGAGAACGGTTCCGATCCCGCCCCCGACGCATCAAAAGAAGCCGTAACCCCCGAACTTTCCGCACGCAAAGACGTCAAAAAATGAAAATGAAAGTGAAAAGGTCCTGATTCAAAAATCACTCCCGGGTGACCGTCCGGTTCCTTCACATATTTCCAGCAGGTTGTTCTGCATATGTCCGTAGTCCCCGCCGAATACCGGGTGGCAGTGGCGCACATCCATCGCACCCCCGTGAACCTTCACAGCGAAGGCCAGGCATGAGGGCTCGCCGCAGCAACGGCAGTTAATGCCCGGCAGGCGCCTGTAGATCTCCACGGCCGGCGGCTTTGCACGCAGTTCGTAGCTGGGCTCTATCTCAGCACGTCCGCCCCATACCCGGTTGGCCATCAGCCTCACGTTCTCCAGCACCCGCCAGGCATCCACGATTTCATCGGCCTTTGCAACACAGATGCGTCGGGGATAGGCGGATATAATGCGGTAGCCGTCCATAAATGTAAAGGTGGATCCGCGCACGTTGTAGGAGGCGTCCTTCACCCTGGCGTTCATGTAGGGGAAAACATCTGTCAGGTCGCCCGATATATGAGCGATCACCCGGATCCTACCCTCATCGGTCGAGCAGGAACCAAGCACCATGATCCGCGCATACCCGAAAATATCCTCGTCGAACACGGGAGGAGACCGATCCGGCACCCCGACAGCCGGCCGAACGCAGTCGACCCAGCCCGAGCAGACAATATCGCCGAATTCCCCGGCAAAAGCCCTTCTTGTCTTCACGTCGATATCCAGGGCCGGAACGCCCACCAGCGCATAAGCCGGTTCGGGAGAAATAACCTCGCAGGGCAATCCCATCGCGTCCAAAAGCCGCACCGCCTTTTCAAACTCGCTTTGCTTTGGAAAAGTCGTCAGCATACAATATCCCTTTTCAGGATTCAAAATTGTCGGGAGAATACTTCCGACAATTATGTTTTTACAAAACTTCACATATGCCGCCGGAACCGATTGACCAGCCGGTTGAAGGCCGGGAAAGCATCGCCAAGCTACGGACCGGGCAACTCGGGATCTTTGTCCGGGAAGAGAGGATTCTGCCGTTCTCGGGGCGGCGCTTCGAACGCGAGCAGCATCTTCCCGAACTCTTCCGCCGCAGGCATACGGGAACAATCGAGGGCAACTGCCCCCCGCTTCAGGAGCCGCTCCCTCCCGTCCCTTTGCGGTTTTCCGTCCCTGAACGAAGCCACGAATAACGGTTTTCTCATCTTCAACGCCATGTTGGAGCTGTGCCACGTGCCTCCGCGGTCCCGGGGCTCGAATGCGACAACCGCGCTGCCCAGCGCTGTTATCAGCCTGTTACGGATCAATGCATGTTGCGTTTTCCAGCCCGCAGAAGGAGGAAATTGTGAAGCCAGGCACCAGTTGTTTTTATCCAAAACCGTCCCGGCCATCCGATTCCCCCCGAACCGCAGGACACCTTCCGGCGGTAAAAAAATGGTATTGCCTTCCGACAAGGCCCCGGAATGGCCGCAGGAATCAATGCCGGCCGCCGCGCCGCTCACGATCGTCCAGCCATGCCTGGCCAGATCGGCAGAGAAGCATCGTGCGGCCTCGGCCGCCTGCCGTGAAGGACGGCGCGACCCGACCACGGCGATCGATGGAGAGATGAGCAAGGTGGCGCACCCACCGGTGAACAGCACCAACGGCGCCTCACGCCCCAGATGCTCCGTCAGGGACGCCGGGTATCGGTCCTCATCCTCCCATATCATTTCCACCCCCCTGCTCTCGAGTTGAACGGACATCCGGCGCCCGCGCTCCACCGGGCAATCCAGCGCCGCCAGTTCGGCGGCTGCCAGAGCGCCGATCCCCGCTTCGTTTTGCAATTCAGTTGCAGAGAAACGGCTTATGGCGGCAACACCTGTGCCGTGATTGCCTGCAAGCTTCAGAATCTTCCTCAGACTGACCGGCCCCACGTTCTGGAGGCAAGCGGCCGCAATCAGACAAAATCTTTCGGAACTGTCATATCGCATCCGGGCCCACCGGGAATTGGATGAAGGTCTTAACTTTGCTTTTTTCAAGGATTAGACAGGCCAAAAGATCCACCTGCGGCCAGTCGGAACCCTCTGTGGATTGTATTGCAGAGCGACAGCAAAACACGTTTTCATGTTCGCAGGGTCCGGCTAGCGTTTCCAACGTGTGCCGCAGAGTCTGGAAACAACGTTGGTGAGCCAGATCGTACGCAGGCGGGACGGCAACGACGAGGTTTTAAGCTCGCTGTCGGCCTCTGTGAGGATATTCAACCTGTCGGCAAACCACCTGTCGGGGTGGTCCCGTACCGATCCGAGTGCACGCTTGACGGCAAACTCCGGCACACCAACTTCGCTTGCGATCTGACGTGCCGGGGTGCTGCGGCGGGCCAACCGCGCCATCTGCCAGAGCTCACGCATGCGGACACCGAGGAAGGCAATGACCATTTCCGGAGACTCGCCGTGGAGGAGCAAAGTTTCTCCCAGGGCGATTGCCTCCCCGTGTGCGGAACGGGCAATGGCGTCGCTCAGGTCATAAACGGTGCGGGAACGGCTTTCCGGCACGATATCATCGACGGCGCGCTGATCGATGACCTTGCCATCTCCGGCATACAAAATCAATTTCTCCAGCTCGCGTTTCAATACAGACATGTTCGGCCCAACGGCCTGCACAAGTGCATATCCGGCCGCGGAATCCAGCTTCCTTCCGTGCCGGGCGGCCTCTTCACGCAGCCACCGGCGTGCATCACTCCACCTCACTTTGCTGCAATCCACACAGACGGCGCTTGCGGCCAGCTTCCGGCCGGGATTTCTGCGCCTGTCCAGCTTCTCGCAACACAAGACCAGAACCGAGGTGGAGGACGGAGCGGCGGCATACTCGGCAAGCTGCTCCGGGGCCGAATCCACCAGATCAGTCCCACTCCTGACAACGACCATCCTTTTGCCCGCCATGCCCAGGAAAGGCCGGGTATACAATTCGTCGAATATGCATCTGTGATCATCGACGGAGTCGAACTCAACCGCCATGCTGCCCGGCATGTCCCCGGACTCGTTCATCTGTTTCAGGGCGGACAGGGTGGCGGAGATCAGAGCCTCGTCCTCACCACAGAGCACGTAAACCGGGGCAAGGCCATTGCCGTCAAGATGCTTTTTGATCTGAAGAGCCGGGATATTCATGGGACGATAACAGCAGGCGTTCAGGAACCACCACCTGCCGGCAAATTGTTGGTATGCGTAACGTCCGGGTTGTGAATTCACCATGTTCAGGCGCCAAAGTCCAAAATCCTCCAGGCCCGGCGAAAGGGAGCCCCAAAAATGACGCCGTTCGGTGCAAGCCTCCGAGAACATATTACAAAGATCGGCCGATGCTTTGCAAATCCATTCTGTGTTAAACTACCAGAGGCGTGGCCGAAAAGGTTAAAGATTGCGATTGGCAATGGCATTCATAGTCTTTTTCTTGAGCCCGCGAAACGGGCGAGACATTTTTAGCCCCGGGTGACCGAAGGAAACCCGGGGGAAACGCTTTTCCTCAGGCCCGCAGGGCCTGCCTGCAGCAGGCAGGTCAACCGCCGTTGCCGTTGCCGTAACCCATCACCCACCCCCAGCATCAATAATGGCGGAGAGGGAGGGATTCGAACCCTCGGTTCGAGAAATCTCGAACACACGGTTTCCAACCGTGCTCCTTCGGCCACTCGGACACCTCTCCGCATAAATCAATGCTTGAAATGGCGGCAGCCGGTCATCACCATCGGAAGACCCAGGTTATCGGCGGCCTCGATGACGGACTCATCGCCTTTGGCGCCCCCGGGCTGGATGACGGCCTTGACGCCGGCCTCGGCTGCGACCCGGACCGCATCGGGAAACGGGAAGAAGGCGTCGCTGGCCAGAACGGCGCCTTCGGCCCTGTCCCAGGCCTTTCTCACCGCCACCAACGCGGCGTCGACCCGGCTCATCTGCCCGGCGCCCGCCCCCAGAAGCATCCCGTCCTTCGCTATAGTTATCGCATTGGATTTGACGTGCTTGCAGCACAGCCACGCAAACTTGAGGTCGTCCATCTGCTGCGCGGTCGGCTTTTCGCGGCCTGCGACCTCCAGTTTCAACGCTTCCGCCCCCAACATGTCCCTGTCCTGAACAAGCATACCTCCTGTCACACGCCGCATATCCCATTCCTGCCGGTCGAGCACATCCCCATCCGGCTCGCCGCACTCCAGTATGCGCGTACGCTCCGCCCAGCCCACGCCGGACTGCAAAGCCTCCACGCCGTCCTGTTCCACCCGCGGGGCGATGATAACCTCGACGAAATACGGCATTTTTTCCCCGTTCTGTTCGACCCTGAACCCGGCGATGAGCTCCGCCACTTCCCGGTTGAAGGGGCGGTTCAGCGATACAACGCATCCGAAAGCGCTGAGCGGATCGCCCTGGTAAGCGCGTCGATACGCCTCGCCTATCGCATCCGCTATGCCGGCGCCACACGGGTTGGTATGCTTGACACAGACCGCCGCGGGCTGATCGAATTCCTTGACCAGTTCCAGCGCGGCATTGGTATCCAGGATATTATTGAACGACAATGCCGGGCCGGCGACCTGCACGGCGCTGCCAATGCACGGCTCGGCGGTATTCCCTTCCGTATAAAAGGCCGCTTTCTGGTGCGGGTTTTCGCCGTATTTAAGGCCCTGTTTTCTGTTGAGCTCGATGAACACCCGCTCAGCAAACGCATCATCTTCCGCACCTCTGCCGCCAAGGTAACCGGCGATGGCCATGTCGTAATGGGCAGTATGGCGGAAAGCTTCCA
>PUMZ01000002.1 GCA_003551565.1 Candidatus Brocadiaceae bacterium
CGATTACTTTATTGAGAGGGTGCTGCTCGGTTTGTGAACGGGAAGGCCCGCGCTGGATTCTAACTCGGGGGTACGGAGATATGTCAACGAAAAAAATACTGGTCGGTTTTTTGTTGTTGGGCGCGCTGGTGATCTTCGCCCTTGCGACATTTTATATCGAGAACTGGCAGTTCTACGTACAGGAGGGCTACAGACTCAATGCACGCTTCCCCGACGCTCTGGAGCTGAACACCGGCGATGAGGTCAAGATCGCCGGGGTGGATGTGGGCCGGGTGCACAGCATTTCCGTCGACCCCGGCCATGAACAACCGGTTGAGGTCAGTTTGTGGATAAGAAAAGGCACGGAGATCAGGGAGGCGGATCTTGCCAACATACGTATGAGAAGCATCTTCGGGGGAAGCTTCCTGGAGATAAAACGGGTCGATCACGATGCGCCACTGATGCACGACGGTGATACCATAGAGGCGACCAGGGTGAGTATGGGAGTCGCCGAGCTCATAGAGAAAGGCGACGAGGTGCTTCAGGAGGTAATGGATACCGTGCAGGAATCCCGCGGCGCTTTGAACAACCTGACCGCGATCAGCCGGCGGCTGGAGAGGGGCGAGGGCACAATCGGCAAATTGCTTGCCGAGGAAGACGCCTATGATGAATTGAGGCAGGCCCTGCAAGAGGCCGGCCGGACACTGGAAGGTGTTACCGGGATCACCGACGCTCTCAGAGAGGGCAAAGGGCTTGCGGGAATGCTGCTGAGCGACGAGGAGATCGCCGTTCAGGTCCGCACCGCCGTCTCGGACGCCGGCAGGTTCGCGCGCGTGCTTGGCGATCTGTCGGAGGATTTTCCGGAAAGCTCGCTGGGTAAACTGGCGTCCGATGATGCATTGTACAAAACATTGGGAAACACTCTTGCTGAACTTGAAGATGCCATTGCAGCGGTCTCCCAGAGCAGGGGCACGGTGGTCCGGCTGGTCAACGATCCCGAGCTCTACTACAAACTCAATGCGACGGTGGACGGGGTGCAGGAGATTATTAACGAGTACAGGGAACAGTCCCCCGTACTCACCTTCGGCGCCGCCGTGTTTGGAGCGCTGTAGGGGCCCAGAGGCCAGCTCCTGGCAGCAAGTTTTTCGTGTGCGTAACATGTTGCCTGTCCGACTGCTATGTGTCAGGCGCCACATCAAAGGATATCCAAAGGGCGGAAAAGGCGTTGCAAACCAACCGTGGACATATGCTGAACGGCCGCAGTGGTGTGTATAATGGCGGAACATGAAATAATCGGGAGATTTTTAAAGGAGAGTGGAAGATGAAATTGCGACTTGCAGGGAAGATCGTGTGCGGAAGCCTATGCATTGTGTTTGTGCTGCTCGCGCTGATTTATGGGAGCCAGAAAGACGGAGAGCATCTCTTGCGCAGCGTGACATTCGCCATTTTATCGCTTACTTCCGCGGCAAGTTACAGATATTTTGAATATTGATGAGCGATACCGGACCTAACACCTGTGTGGTTTTCGGTGCCGGCGCTCTCGGACTCGGCTTTCTGGGCCCCGAACTCTCGCACCGGATGAAACTGGTATTCGTGGATGTGGAACAGAATGCCGAAATGCTTTCGCTCCTGGCACGGAGGGGCCATTATTTTTTTAATGAGACCGGTCCGGCTGCATGTGTGAGGAGGATTGAAAACGTATCGGGGTTGCCCGCGGGGGAGGAGAGAAAACTCCGCGCGCTGCTTTCGCGCGCAGCCCTTGTTCTTACCGCCGTGGGCGGTGAAAATCTGAAAAGCATTGCTCCATGGGTCTCCGGGGCGCTCCGGGCGCGCAAAGAGCCCATGCGGATATTATGCTGCGAGAACGGCATCGGTATGGCCTCGAAACTCCGCAGCCATGTCGTCGACCTGCTCGGTGAAGAACCGGGAGACGCCCTCATAACCGGCGATACCGTTATGGGCAGGATGTGTAAGACCATATCTCCCGTCGGCGAAGGACTCCAGCCTCTTTTCCCGGGATTCGACGTGGCGGTGGCCGGCGAGCCGTTCTACGGCATACCGGCGCCTTCAAACGCCCTGGACGGTCTGGAACCGCTCCCGGACGCCTTCCAGAGCATGTCGCCTCAAAGGTTTGCCGCTCAGGAGGATATCAAGATGCTGGCGCATAACGCGCTGCATGCCTTCCTGGCTTTCATGGCCGCAGCAGGACCGGACGATGCGACCTTTTTCTCCGACTTGAGCCGCGACGATGGGCTGATGGAGACGGCTTACCGGATGCTGCACGATGAGGCGGCACCCGCCCTGTCGATCAAACACCGCAGCGTTATCGATAGAAATCAGCTCCTGAATTTTCTGCCGAACATCCTGCGGCGCATCACATGTCAACGGCTGCATGACCCGCTCCAGCGGGGGAGGCGTGGGGTTATGCGTAAACTGCGGCCGGAGGAACGGCTGGTCGGAAGCGTCAGAACCATTTACGCAACCGGCGTCCGACCAACCCTCTATGCCATGGGACTCGCAGCAGCCGCCGGATTCGCTGTAAAAAGTGGAGCAAGCGAACTGTCCTTCGAACAGATCATTGATAAGCATTGCGGTTTCGAAAACGACGAGGACCGCCCGCTTGTTGAAGCGATCATGGAAGGGGCAATGAAAACAGGCGTTCGGTGAGCGACGACAACCATATGAATTGTTTTCAGGCTCCGTCTTGAAAAAGAATCGGGCGCCTGGAGGCTACAGCCTGCGGAATCCGGGCCTTTTCTGCATGCGTTTGACCCGGCGCCCGACTTCGCACAGCAGCAAACGGCGCCAGAGTCGGGGCAGGGGATATGTTTTGTCCAGCCCCTCCACGACCGCCCCGAAGGCTTCTTGATCATCATATCCCGACTGACTTATCCGCAGCAGGGCGGAACTGGTGAACCGGCGCAGGTCCCTGTCGCGCCCGGCAAAACCGGCGCCCCGTATGGCCATCTTATCGAAATCCAGCCACCACAACCGCCCCTCTGCATCGAGGAGCTGGTGCCTGCTCTGGGCGTCGCCGAACGCAATGCCGTCCTCATGCATCGCTTTCAAAGCGGAAAGCCCGCGCTGAAAAAGATCGAGTTTGGCGCCGATCGGCCTGTCCGGGTCAAGAAAGAAATCCCTCAGCGACATCCCTTCCACCCGTCTCGTTACAAGCAGGCTGTCCTGTCTCAGCCTTCCGGTAGGCCGCCTCAGCGCCAGCACCGGTTCCACAACCATGTGCCCGCGCCGGTGAGCGTAGAGAGAGCGGATAAACTGCTGGGGGCCATGCGCCCTCTGCCAGCGCCACCCCATAAGCCATCGCTGCTTGCGGCGGTAGGTTCTGCGGTAATGGAACCGCTTGGACACCAGGGCCCATGTATCGGAAGATATGCTTTTTATCACGAACCGGCCCCTGTTCGGGCGATAGGTCGCGCCCGGTTCATCCCGGGCAAGAAGCTCAATAAAAGGGGCGGGATCCAGGGCGATATCCCGGCGCATGTACAGTGTCTGATCCCCGCTGCGGCGGATTTCAATCATGTCCTTCACCAATCCGAGTTCGTATCCCGATACGCTTGAGGTCAAGGCTCCTGATTCCCCCGCTGCTCCGATGTTCGACCCAGGAAATTCACCGTTTCACAGTTATGGCGGCTCAAGTATAAATGAGCAGGGAGATATTATCGCCGATAATTCAGGCCATAGCAAACATAACGTCCACCGTGTACAACCCGAGGACTTTAACCCGCAGATTCCATAAACCAAAAACAATAATTGCGTTTGACTTCTCCCACATCTGCACCACCGAGAACACTTGCAATAAGCGCTTTAAAATTCCCGGAAGGTTGCGCTGCAGTTTTTGACTCCCGGACGAACCGCTTGAATTCACCCCGTGCGAAACAGTATAATGACTGACGAAGCACCGGAACACGTTGTTTTCCGGGTCCGGCCGCCGTGGATGTCCGGGCGGTAGCCGTCCCATGATATTTCTGTGATTCGGAGGGCGTGCGCTGATGAGCCGACTGACGCATCCCTATGTATTAATTGTGGTTGTTTTTGCTGCTTCGGCGCTGTTGGCCGTTCCGGTAGCGCGCAGACGCGCCCGCCTGCACGAAGTGCGCCGCCGGCAGGAAGAGGTCGTATCGGAACTTATCCTGGCCAATAATCAGGCCGTCTATCTGAGGAGAAAACGCCACGAGCTTCTTACCAATCCGGCCACGATAACGGAAATCGCCCAGGAACACTACGGATACGGATGGGAAGGCCGGCATGTGGTGGGTTTTGAGCCGGACGAATCTCCCATGCAACAACAGCCACCCCGGGTGCGCATCGTCGAGACCGGATGGGAGCGTTTTCTGGGATCCGGAGAATATATCTGGACATTGCCCGTTGCCCTTACGGGCCTCTGCGCGGCCGCTTTCGCGGTCTTCGGTTTTTTTGAGAAAAAACGCGCCGAACCGGACGCCTGAGAATTGCTGCTTCCCCAACGCTCTCCTTCCAATCAACGTGCCGCCCGCCTGAGCCGCCTGAGAAGCCCCTCCGGCAACGTCCGGCGTACGATGACCTCGCTCCTTGCCTGCAGGTCCCGCCCGTCGCGAACCAGGTAGGCTTTGATCACTATGCCGTCATGGTGGAGACAGTACAGCTCCGGCATGCCGTCTTCCATGAGCAGCACATAGCTCGTATTGACATCCCGCCGCCCGTGTTCCGGACACACCAGCATCCGCCGCAACCGGCCCCTGTCCTCGGAGCTTATCCTCTCACCGTCCGGGGCGCGGAAACTCCAGCGCAGCCGTTCGTCGCGGAACACATCCCGCACAAAGCCCCGGATGCTGTCCATCTCTTCCGGTGAATCGTACACCGAAGCGGCGAGGAAAAGAATCAGCTCCATGTCCTTCCTGCATGAGGACATGTTGTCGGGCGAGAGGCCGGTAACGTATCTTTTCCACGCATCTTCCATCCCCCCGATGTTCGTTCCGAAACTGCCCTCAAACGCCTTGGCCCGGCTGTCGCCGGCCGAAATCGACCGCAGATACTCGAACAGGCGCTCCCGGAAACGCCCCCCGCGGGCATGAACCAGAAAATGCACCACCGACCAGGCCTGGCTGTACTGGAGATTGGCGCGGGTGTCGTCCTCGCGCACCGCGGCCAGCCACTCGTCGTTGTCCACCAGAAACAATTCCCTCAATGGTATGTGCTTGCCCTCTTCGATCGCGGATTGGACCACATGCAGTCTCTGCCAGGGCCGCTGGCCGGTACGGAACCTGTTCCCGTCCCAGGTCGCCTCGGAAAAGTACTCGGCGAATCCCTCGTTGACCCACAACGGAACGTCGGTTCCGACATACTCATGCAGAAACTGGTGAAAACCCTCATGGTACAGTGTGCGCAAAACCTGCTCCTGGGTCCGTCCTTCCTTGAACGATGCCAGGAGCCTTTGCCCGGGGATGAACACCCCGGCGGTTCCTCTGACCCTGGATGGGATGGCATCGTTGTAATCCCTGCGCCGGCTGAAGACGTTGATCGTAAAGCGCCGGCCGGGGCTTCTCTGCTCGTAATCGGGGAAACGGCGGCGGTACTCTTCATAGATCGATTCCATATGGCCGGCGACAAGGTTGGCAAACTCCTCCCCGGCATCCGTGCGGATCCTGTAGTTCTCCGTTGTGACGGTATGCGGCAGCGCCCCGCCGGCCACAACGGCCCGTCCCCCGCACATCAGCAATGAAAGCAGCACAAGCCCCATCACCGCCACTGCGTTGAAGCCACCACCTGCATCGCCCATGCCGTGATGTTTTGAACGACCGTGCTTGAACATCCTGCTCCTCCGGACATCAGTTGCAATTGCAATGCGCCGGCGTCAGCGACTCTCCGGAGAAAAAGCGCCTTCTGCGTGGACGCAAAAAACAGCTTTTTGACCGTTTGAACGGAGTTCGCTGACACCCTCTACCTGTTATTATTATACAGCACACCCCACGCGAAAGCAACCCGGGACGAGAGGACGGCCGCTGAGGCTTCTCCTGCACACCGCATAGAAGCTGAGGGATATTTGGTTGGCATTATCGTGCCGTTGCCATTATAATATACACGATCGGGCGGCGGTCCTGTTGCCCCGCTCCGACGGTGGTTGTCAACACCCGCAAGAACGCATAGTGATTATGGCAAAAACAAGCGATGGAGCAATCGAACGTTTGATCGGTCTTCTCTCCCGGCTTCCGGGCGTGGGCGAACGCACGGCCGAACGTCTGGCATACCATATAGGACGCCTGGGCGGGAAGGAGGCGCTGGCGCTCGCGGACGCCATCAGGGACGTGCAGAGAAACGTGAGGCAATGCTCGGTCTGCTGCCTCCTCTCTGAAAGCGATCCCTGCCATATTTGCGCCGCCGGCGGGCGCGATACGGCGCGGATATGCGTGGTGGAAGCATCCCGGGATGCACATGCCATTGAGGCCAGCGGCAGTTACAATGGACTCTATCACGTGCTCGGCGGCCGGCTCGCACCGCTGGACGGGGTCGAACCGGAGCACCTGAACCTCGCCCAGCTTGGCAAAAGGATCAAAGATACCGATGTGAAGGAGGTTATCCTGGCAACGAATCCCGATATGGAAGGCGACACCACCGCGGCGATGATAAAAGACATTCTGGCAGGGACCGAAGGTGTCAGCATCACACGTCTGGCCCGGGGTCTGCCCAGCGGCAGCCACCTGGAATATGCCAATCCAGCCATACTCTCGGAGGCGCTCGATCAAAGGCGGGAGCTCTGAAATGCAATGGGAAATGCCCGGTAGTGATAATAATGGCGGGGGAACCCGCATGCGGGTGCGATCCCGCAACGTGACCGTAATGAGAACTAAACGGTGCAGGCCGTGGCAGCCCGCACCACAACATGGAAGGGCGGTGAAACGATCATGAGAATGGAAACCGGCTTGCAGGCGCGTCAGGAAATGGGCATGAAGCTCGCTCCGCAGGTCATTCAGTCGATCGAAATCCTCCAGCTGCCGTTGATTGAACTCGGGGAGAGGATCGAACAGGAACTGGAAGAAAACCCGTTGCTGGAGCGCGAGCAGGAGGAGGACGAGAATTCCCCGGAGCCCGAGGAACTGCGGGAAGACGCCGAAGCGGAACCTGACGAGGTCTCCATCGATGAGGGAAAGGAGGCGGAACAGTTCGAAAGGCTCGATGATCTGACCGATTATTACGAGAAACACAGCGCCGGGGAACCCCCGCCCGCCCGACTGGGCGATGCGGAAGGGGGGGGCAAACAGGAGGCGCTCGAGAACTCTCCATGCCCCGACCCCACGCTGGAGGAACACCTTCATGCACAGCTGGCCTATCTCGCCCTTGAGCAGCCGATCGCCGGGATCTGCGAAAATATCATCGCCAATCTTGACGACAGAGGATACCTTGCGTCTCCCCTCGGGGAAATACTGGATTCCATGGGCGGGGGGCACTCGGCGGAACAGGGCCGGAAAGCGCTCGAGATCGTGCAGGGATTCGAGCCGCGTGGAGTCGCCGCGCGTGATCTGAAAGAATGCCTGCTGCTGCAGCTCGATCCGCGCGACGCTGATTATGAGCTGACCTCCATTATAATCCGCGACCACTTTGAAGATATCATGAAAAACCGGATGCCGGAAGTGGCCCGGAGCACAGGCTGCAGCCTGGAGTCAATACAAGATGCTGTCGATAAAATAGGCTCCCTGAATCCGCGCCCCGGGGCGCTGTTTGCCAACCCCGACGCACCCCATGTGATGCCCGATGTCAGTATCAAAGACGACGACGGAACATACGAGATCGTGCTGGAAAATGACTGGCTGCCTTCCTTGCGCATCTGCGCTTACTATGCAAAACGCCTCAAGGAAAAGGAACTGGACCCCAAAACGCGCAACTACCTGACACGTAAATTGCAGGCTGCGCAGGGCATTATCTCCGCAATCGAGCAGCGCAGGGCCACACTCGAGAGCGTGACCGAAGAGATCGTGAAAGCCCAGAAAGAGTTTTTTGACCGCGGCGAGATGCACCTGAAACCCCTGAAAATGCAGGATGTGGCCGATGCCGTCGGCGTACACGTTTCGACGGTCAGCCGAGCCATCGCCAACAAATACGTACAGACTCCGCAGGGGATCTATTCCCTCAGGCGGTTCTTCACCGGCGGAACACGTAAAAAGGACGGAGATGTGGAGTCCTGGGACGTGGTGCGCAAGAAACTCCTCCAGGTCGTTCAGGATGAGGACAAGAAAAAACCGCTCAGCGACGACGCCATCGCCGATCAGCTCAACAAGCAGGGAATCGATATCGCACGGCGCACCGTCGCCAAATACCGCAAAAACCTGGGCATCCCTTCTTCCCGCATGCGCAGGCGTTTCTGAACGGAGGTAGACGGTGATTGACTGCCAATCCGCATTTTTCCCAACGCAGACAGGTGCGGTGCACGCACAGACAGGCGGCGCCTGTCTTCTGCCACAGCTCCAACTCACCTGCCGCAATCGCACGGTCGGCGCTGTTGCCCGCGACGGAGGTACAGCATGGCTTCCAGGTTCTTGCGCTTCCGCACCCGGGGCAAACGAACGGTTTGCGCCACAATTATGCCGGCCCCCCTCAAATCGCGGAGCGTGCGCCGGAGCACGGCATCGAAATCTTCGGCAGCCACCAGCCCCCTTTTGACTTCGGAGGGCTCGGCCTCATACTGTGGTTTGAAGAGCGATATGATCTCTCCGCCTTCCTTGACCGACTTCAACGCAGCAGGAAGGATATGCTTCTGGCGCGTCCAGCCCACGTCGATCGTCACGATGTCGACTTCCTCGGGCAGCGCCAGGTGCATGGCGTTTGTCCGTTCCATCACAACGACGCGACTGTCGCATCGGAGTTTCCATTCAAGCATCCCGTATCCCGTATCGACCGCATACACAAGGCGGGCGCCTTCGCGCAGGAGGCAATCGGTAAAACCTCCGATATTGCATCCGAAATCGGCCGCGTTCCTGCCTTCGACCGCGATGTTCAGGCGATCGATGGCAAACTTCAGCTTCTCGCCGCCACGCCCCACATAACTGTTTTTTCTCTTCTCAGCCACTGGTGTCGCCCTGGATCATGCGTTCCGCAATCCACCCAAACCGGACATGCCGGAATCCGGCATGAGGGTGGTGCTTTGAATTCCGAATATCCTAAGCCCTTATGGGGTCCATAACGGGCATAGCTTCAAACGCTCCGGCATTCAGGGCCTCGACAAGTTCCTGCACTGAATGGACTTCCTGATTCAGAATGTTGTAATTCGATCCCGGCGGTCTGTTGGGTGCGTGCGAATCGGAGTTGGCCACGACGGGCAGACCCAGCTCGCCGGCGAGTTCCACCGTTTTTTCAGAATCCTCCACCGTCATATTCACACTGTAGGCTTCCAGTGCGGCGAAATCATCGGGGTAGCACCGTATCATTTCGGGCATTTGCCCGAACCCCCCGCCTCCCCGGAACGGATGTGCGGGGATCAGGGCAAACGCCCGGCGGTCGATGATCGCACGCCACTCGGCGTAGGAGAGCAATCCATATCCGTTCTCGCGCAAAGGGCCGAATGCAATGATATCGCCTTCCTCGGTGGAAACTTCCATGCCGTGGAAAATCGGGAAGTTGAGGCGGGCGGCGACCTCGGCGGCCTCCGCCCGGGCCGCTAAATTGTTGTGATCCGTAAGACAAACAGCGTCGAGCCCGCTTGCGATGGCGCCGCAGGCTATCTGATCGACCCCCTGGTTTCCACAGGCCGACCCGGTTTCTGAGTGCGTGTGCAAATCGATTTTCATCGCTCGTTATCGGGATCAAGTGTTACGTTAAAAAAAGAAAGTTGGCTGCGGCCGTAGGTGCGCGTGTCCCGGAGGCGAAAAACATTTGAAGGCCACGACGGACGGGAGGCGGGATCGTGATGAAGCATTATCAGGCCCGCGGGCGAAATCCAGCCTCCGACCAACTCCTCCAGCAGGAGAAAAAGGTCACCGAGCCTGCGGGGATCGGAAGTCATGGCGTAAGGCGGATCGAGAAAAACAAGGTCCGCCGGCGCCATCCCGGCGGGGGGCGCCATATTCTTCATGCATAGCACGTTGCACCCGATTATTTCCACCTCTTCGCGGTTTATTCCGCACGCGGCCAGGTTCCGTTCGATCAGCCGCCCCAGTTTTCTGCTGTGCTCGACGAACGTGCAGCGCCGGGCGCCCCGGCTGAGCGCTTCAATCCCGAGCGCGCCGCTCCCGCTGAAGAGATCCAGAACAACCGCATCGGTCACCTCACTTTGCAGGATGTTGAACAGCGACTCCTTCACTCTGTCGAGCATCGGACGCAGGGCCTCGTCATCCAGGGAGTTCAATGTTGTCCGCCGGTATTGTCCGCCGATAACCCTCATCCCTCGTCCACATCCCCGTCGTTAAGGGCGATGATGGCCACATTGGCCCTGTTCGCCGCATCAATCGTTTTCTCACGTTCCAGCAGCAGGGTGCAGCCGGCTTCCACCGCAAGCACCGCGGCTCCGGCTTCGTGCAACACTTCCACCGTATCGGGTCCGACACATGGTATGTCGAAGCGCGGATCATGATCTTTTTTTGCTACTTTGATCGCCACCACCCCTTCCCCGGCAATCCGGCCGGCTCTGCGCAATGTCGCGTCGGTCCCGTCCATACCCTCCACAGCGATCACCGCTCCGTCTTTGACCGCAATTGTCTGTCCTATCTGCATGGCGGCTATTTTTTTTATCAGCCGCCAGCCGAAGCGGATATCCGCCCGCTGTTTTCCGTTCGGAGTGCGTTCGGTCAGAACTCCTGCCGGCGTCAGCAACTGCGGACAGTAGAGGACCGAATTGCGGATGGCAATACCTTCCTTCTCGAACTCGTCGGCAACACGTCCCAGCAACTCGTGGTCGCCCCGCGACCCGTTCGAAAACCAGAGTCTGATCGTGCGGACATCCGGCAGGTTATGGAGTATGTCGGGATACATTTTCTTTTTTGTGACCCCGCCGCACATGACGGCCTCCGTAATGCCCTCCTTATGCAGCAATTTGATCCATTTGCCCAGCCTCCCCAGTCCCGTCCAGTGGATACGGTCCACATAGCTTTCCAGGGAGGGATCACATTCGTCTTTGATGGCAATGGCGACGACTTCTATTCCGTTGTCACGTGCGCCTTTTGCAAAGCACAGCGGCAGAAGACCGTTGCCGGCCAGCAGCCCTATTTTTCCTGTACCGGTGTTTTTCCCCATGCGCACCACCTTTTCCCATTATTCATTCGCATCCAGTATGGCAAGGAACGCCTCCTGGGGTATATTGATGTTCCCCACGGCCTTCATGCGTTTTTTGCCTTCTTTCTGCTTGGCCCAGAGTTTTCTTTTGCGGGTTATATCTCCGCCATAGCACTTTGCGGTAACATTTTTTTTCTGCGCGGGGATCGTTTCGCGGGCGATTATTTTCCCCCCGATGGCGGCCTGAAGGGGCACCGGAAACATATGGCGCTCAATATGGTTCTTGAGTGTTTTTGCTACACGCCTCCCCCGGGACTGCGCCTCATCCCTGTGGGAGATAAAAGAGAGCGCATCAACCGCCGTTTCATTGACCAGTATGTCGACTTTCACAAGATCGCTTTGCCTGTATCCGAGCCATTCATAATCCATTGTTGCATGGCCGCGCGAGCCGGACTTCAGCCGGTCGAAAAAGTCGTAGATGATTTCCGCCAGCGGTATGTTGTATTCGAGCATGGCCCGCTGGTCGCTGAAGAACTCGGTCCTCACGTATTCGCCGCGTCTGGTTTCAACGAGTTTCATCACGTTACCGATAAATTCGCTGGGTGTAATAATTCTCAGCAGGGTGAAGGGTTCCCGTATCGCCTCGACCTCGCCCCTTTCCGGCATCTGGGAGGGTCTGTCGATAAGGAGCGTCTTTCCGTCTTTCGTTACGATCTCGTAACTCACATTCGGCGCAGTTTGTACGACAGAGACTTTGCTCTCGCGCTCCAGGCGCTGCTGAATGATCTCCATATGCAGCAGCCCCAGAAATCCGCAGCGGAACCCGAACCCCAGGGCCTCGGAGCTTTCGGGCTCGTAATCGAACGAGGAGTCATTCAGGGAGAGCCGCTCCAAAGCGCCCCGCAGCGAGGAGAAGTCCTGGTTGTTCTCCGGATAAAACCCGCTGAAAACCATCGGCTTCGGTTCGGTATAGCCGGGCAGGGCCTCCGCCGCACCGTTTTTCAGATGCGTCACGGTATCTCCTATGACCACGTCCCTGATATTCTTTATATTGGCGATCATGTAGCCGACCTGCCCCGCCTGGAGGCTTTCGACCGGCATCATTGCGGGAGTGAACACTCCGACTTCGCTCACTTCATACCGTGCCGATACACCCATCATCAGCACCTCATCGCCCTTCTTCAGGACGCCTTGAAATATCCTCATGAAAACGACCACCCCGCGGTAATCATCATACGATGAATCAAAGATAAGGCCCTGCAACGGAGCGTGCGGGTCGCCGCCGGGAGGGGGCACTTTTTCGATAATCGCATCCAGCAGCTCGTCGACGTAACGGCCCGTCTTCCCGCTGACCGGCATGATCAGGTCGGGATCGATGCCGAAGCTCTGCTCCATCTCGGTCATTGCCTCCACCGGCCGGGCCATGGGCAGATCGATTTTCGTCACCGCCGGCAGTATCTCCAACCCCTGTTCGAGCGCATGATTATAATTGACCACGCTCTGGGCCTCGATGCCCTGGCTTGCGTCCACAAGCAGCACGGCCCCTTCACAGGCTTTCAGCGCCCTGGACACCTCGTAGTTGAAGTCCACATGCCCCGGCGTATCGATCAGGTTGAACTCATACTCGCGGCCGTCTTTTTCATAAAACATCCGCACGCAACTCGCTTTGATCGTTATACCGCGCTCGCGCTCCAGATCCATATCATCCAGCATCAGGTCGTGAAAATCGCGCTCCGACACCGACCTGGTCAGTTGCAAAAGCCTGTCGGCCAGCGTCGATTTGCCGTGGTCGATATGGGCGATTATACAAAAATTTCTTATGTTTTTTTGCATGAAACCGCAATGAAATTAAAGGCACAACACAGGCTCCCCGAGGCCGCTGAATGCCGCGCACAGCAGACCGGCGGAGGCGCTTTGACTGCCGGACTTCTCATGGGCCGGTCGCCTCTCCCTCCGCCACGGCCTGTGCTACGGCGTGGCTTTTGGTGTGCGAAAGGCTTATGTGGATTTTCCGGATTTCCAGCCGTTTGCTTATCTGCAGGCTTTTGCCGCCCAGGTGGACTGCGGGAGCGTTTTCGGCGTTTTTCACGATCTCGATATCGGTGAACTCCGTCCCGTGTTGCCACCCGGTTCCCAGGGCCTTCAGGACTGCTTCCTTTGCTGCAAAACGCGTAGCGAACCGCTGGTACGGGTCAGCGCACCGTCGGCAGTCGTCGATTTCACCGGCGCAATATATCCGGCGCAGGAAACGCTCTCCGTGCCGTTCGATGGCGCCACGGATGCGCTCCACTTCGATGATATCGATGCCGATGCCGACGATCATCGTGACTTCCCCTCGTCTTTTTTACGTTGACGTTTTTCGGCCAGCACGGGCGCCTTTTTCTCCAGTATGGCCATCTCGATCTCTTCGGCCATATCGGGATTTTCTTCCAGAAAGCTGCGGGCTTTCTCCTTGCCCTGCCCCAGTTTTTCTTCGCCGTATGCATACCATGAGCCGGATTTATCCACAACTCCACATTCGGCGCCCAGGTCGATCAGATCGCCTTCCCGCGAAAGCCCGCAACGGAACAGCAGGTCCACCTCGCAACGCTTGAACGGCGGTGCGACCTTGTTTTTTGCGATCTTCACCCGGCAACGGTTCCCGACCGTCTCGTCGCCTTCTTTGAGGCTGCTGATCCTTCGGATCTCGATTCTGACCGCGCTGTAGAACTTCAGCGCCCGGCCGCCGGGGGTCGTCTCGGGTGAGCCGAACATCACGCCGATCTTCATGCGGATCTGGTTGATGAATATAACGGTGGTGCGGGATTTCGAGATGGCAGCGGTGAGCTTGCGCAGCGCGCGCGACATCAACCGGGCCTGGAGGCCGATGGTCTGGTCACCCATCTCCCCTTCGACTTCCTCGCGCGGGACGAGCGCGGCAACGGAATCGACGACAATAACATCCAGCGCGTTGCTGCGCACAAGCGCCTCCACCACGTCAAGAGCCTGCTCGGCCGAGTCCGGCTGGTGGATCAGAAGGTGTTCCATGTCCACACCAAGAAGCCTGGCATAATCCGGATCGAGCGCATGCTCCACATCCACGAACGCCGCGATGCCCCCGGCCTTCTGCGCATTGGCTATCACCTGGAGCGTCAGTGTGGTTTTGCCGGAAGCCTCCGGGCCGTAAACTTCGACCACCCTGCCACGGGGCACTCCGCCCACGCCCAGGGCCATATCGATGGCCAGAGACCCTGTGGGAATGGCCTCGACAGCAAGTCTTGCACTGCCTTCGCCCATGGTCTGGATCGTGCCCTTGCCGTGCTCTTTCTCAAGATGTTTCAGGGTGCGGTCAAGTGCCTGCTGGCGCGCCTGGCCGGGATCGGTATCGGTTTGACTTTTAGCCATGTATGGAAACTCCCCAAAAAAGTTGGACGGGTTGTGTTCGTACAGTTGTGATACGCGGTGCATCCATTGTGTGTAAATCCCCGGCAAACTGCACCTCCCCGGGAAGCAACAGACGGCATGCGGCGGGAACGCCCGCGTTGCCGGGGGCAAAAAACGCGCATAAGACCACCTTTTGCCGAAAAAGGGACGTGGTTCACTGAGGGCCGACCATCGTGATTCCCAGTCCGTATTATACACCGGGGCGAGCATTATTCAAGTGAATTTTGCCCGCTCTTCCGTTCCTCGCGGTTGCGGCGGACGCTGAAGTGCCATAGCAGCATGATGCAAACGATGATACCGCCGCCGGCAACAAAGATAAGAATTTTCGAGGAATAATTCAGCAGCAGAGAATCAATACGGCTGTCGAGTTCCTTCAGCACCACCGAGGCGCCGCCACACAGTATCATCACCGCATAGAGGAGGCGATGCCAGGAACTTTTTACGGCGTGAGCGGCACGTACACCCAGCGGGGCAGCGATGATGACTCCGAGCAGCATAACGAATGCGGCGACAAAGTTCACCCGGCCTTCAAAGGCATATGCGGCAACGCCGAAGGGGCTGGAGATCAGGATGCACAGCAGGCTGGTGCCGACTGCGATGATTGTCGGTGTCCCGACCAGATACAGCATGGCGGGCACGATCAGGAATCCCCCGCCTGCGCCCAGCAGGCCGGAAAAAAAACCGATTGCCATGCCGATGACGGCGACCGGCCATAAAGATGCGCTGATGCCGCTCTTTTTTAAGGGGAGGACGGGGGGGAGCCGGAAACGCCGTGCAAAGGCGTTCCTGGCCGGATCGCCGTAGCCGTCCCCCTTTTTTCGCCGGGGATCCCGGCGCACCCGGCAGTCATTCAGCATGAAGGCGCCGAGCGAGAAGAGCATAAAAATATACATCACACGCAGCACCGAATCGGCCGCGCCGGTGGCCTCGAGCGCCATAACGGTGCTCGTGCCGGCCTGGATGCCAACGACCATCGACCCGCCCATGAGCAGACCGAGCGCGGGCTCCACGGCATTGGCCGAGGCATGTTTCAGCACCGAGATAAGGCTCATGCCCATGATATAGGCCAGGCCGGTTCCGACGGCGTGGGGCATGGGCATGCCCAGGATATTGAGCGTGGGGGTGATGATCCATCCGCCGCCCACTCCGAAGAAACCGCCCAGGACGCCCACCATCGTCCCGAGCGCGAAGAGAGCCAATATCGAAATCTGTGTTTCGGGAGACCCCGATTCGATGGAGAACATAACCTTTGATCCTTGAAAGTTGCATTTGCCGCTTGCAAAGCACACTCCGACCGCATCACGCATAACTCACATTCACTCAAGCAAGCGGGTATCCGAGCGCTTCACGTTGTTGCACATGGGCCAGGGCCACCTTTCTGGCCAGCCGCCGCACGCGGGCGATATAATTGGTTCTTTCGCCGACGCCGATTGCCCCGCGCGCGTCGAGCACGTTGAAAACATGTGAGGACTTGAGCACGTAATCGCATGCAGGAAGCACGGCATCGCGTTCCAGGCACCGGAGGCATTCACTTTCATAATCATCGAACCAGCGCTGGTGGTTCCGGACATCGGCGATTTCAAAATTGTAACGGGAATATTCCACCTCTTCCCGCTCCCGCAGTTCCCCGTAAGCGATGCCGGGCGCCCACTCCAGCCCGAATACGTTTTCCTTCCCCTGAATAAACATGGCGACCCGCTCGAGGCCGTATGTCAGCTCCACACACACCGGATCCAGATCGATGCCGCCCACACGCTGGAAATACGTGAACTGCGTGACCTCCATGCCGTCGAGCCACACTTCCCAGCCCAGCCCGGTCGCTCCGAGCGTCGGCGACTCCCAGTCGTCCTCGACGAACCGCACGTCATGTTCCCTGAGGTCGATTCCGAGTGCACGGAGGCTTTCCAGGTAAACGTTCTGGGAGTCGGCGGGCGCCGGCTTGAGGAGGACCTGGAACTGGTAGTACGCACCCAGCCTGTTGGGGTTCTCGCCGTAGCGTCCGTCCGCCGGCCGGCGCGAGGGTTCCACGTAAGCAACGTTCCACGGCTCCGGGCCGAGGCAACGCAGGAAAGTGGCGGGGTTGAACGTCCCCGCCCCAACCTCGATGTCACATGGTTGGACCAGAACGCATCCGCGTGCGGACCAGTAATTCTGGAGTTCGAGTATAAGCTGCTGGAAGTTCAAAGCAAAAAACCCCCTCTCTGTGTTCTCAACAGTCGGATAATTTTTCTGAATGCGTACAACGTCGTCGATCGGTCGGTCTTCCAGGTCGATTTCCGTCCGCGAAATCCGGCGTCCGGCGCGTCCATTACCGGTTGCTTTCCTTTCCGACGGCCCTCCAGCCTATATCGGTCCGGTAATGCGCATCGGGGAAATGGATTTTTTTCACCGCTTCGTAAGCGTGTTTTTTAGCACCGGCGATCGTATCGCCCCGGGCGGTTACGCCGAGTACGCGCCCGCCGGCGGTCAGGTAGCGACCGCCTTCCCGCCGCGTCCCGCTATGAAAGACCATGACATCGTCCATTTTTTCCACCTCTTCAAGCCCGCTGATCGGCACCCCCTTTTGATAGCTGCCAGGGTATCCGCCCGAGGCCATCACGACGCAGAGTGCGGCCCCTTCATGCCATTCGATCTCCACATCGGCGAGGTTGCCTTCAATCGTAGCCATGAGTATCGGTACGATATCGCTTTTCAGACGCAAGGCCAGCGGTTGCATCTCGGGGTCGCCGAACCGGCAATTGTATTCCAGCACGCCGGCGCTCTCGCCGTCGAGCATCAGCCCTGCGTACAGCACGCCACGATACGGCCGCTCTTCGCGATTCATGGCATGGATTGTCTGCACGATGACATCCCGTTCCACAATGGTTTCCATTGCAGGGGTCAGCACGGGGGCCGGGCTGTAAGCGCCCATGCCGCCGGTGTTGGGCCCTGCATCGCCGTCCAGTGCCGCCTTGTGGTCCTGACAGGACGGGAGCAGGGCAATGCACTGACCGTCGGTCAACGCCAGCACGCTGACTTCCTCGCCGCTGAGGCACTCTTCAATCACCGTATGTTGCCCCGCCTCGCCGAATTCGCCCTCAATCATTATCCGGCTGACCGCCTCGTGGGCTTCTTCTTTACTTCGGCAAACGATGGCCGCCTTGCCGGCCGCCAGCCCGTCGGCTTTGACCACGATGGGTACGCCGACCATATCGATATAAGCCTTGGCCCTGTCGGCGGAGTCGAAGGTGCGGAAAGGGGCCGTCCGGATATTATGGCGTTCCATAAGGCTTTTGGCGAAAACCTTGCTCCCCTCCAGCCTGGCGGCCACCTTGGTGGGGCCGAAAATCTTCAGTCCCCAGGCCTCGAAACTGTCCACGATACCGGCGCACAGGGGGGCTTCGGGACCCGTTACGGTCAGGTCGATCCCCTGATCCCGGGCAAATCTCCTCAAGGCACGCAGGTCGCCGCTGTCAATATCCACACATTCGGCGTGTTGCTCGATCCCGGCATTGCCCGGCGCACAAAACAGCTTATCGACCAGTGGTGATTGCGCGATTTTCCATGCCAGCGCATGTTCGCGCCCACCACCTCCGATGACCAGAACTTTCATGACCTTTCGCTCCTGTCAGAAATGAAAACCGTTGGGATAAGACCCGGCCATTTTCTACGAAAACGGCCCGTGTGTCAATCGTAACCCGTGGCCCCACGCCCCGGGTGGGGAGCTTTTTCGGGCGCCCGCCGGCCGGAATCCTCACCACACAACATACATCTCGCCGTCAATCCTCAATTATCGTGCCGCAGACGGTATTGACAAACCCCCGCACCCATTTCAGGATGGCGTCCATGGCGTCCGGGGCGTAACATCTTCTGCCCGGCTGCCTCCGCACCATGCGCTGCAGATGGCGGGGCAGGTCTTCGTAAGCGGGGAATTCCCGGTCATGCGTCATTGGAATGGACGCAAAGAGGGAGAGATTGCGTAATGACCGGCCCGTACGTGGCCGGGTATTGTTCTAAAGCAGTCCGGATTCGTTCGGTGCCTTGCATTCTCGACCGACCGTTCAATGATAAGTATCCGATACTTCAGGGCGAAGTTGGAGAAAGAATCGGCAGCAACGAGGAAGGCACAAGATAATACGGAACGGGAAAAAAGTTATGTCAGGGCCCAACCGCCCTCCCGCATGCCTTCCTCAGCCCGGAGGCCGCAAGACCGGGAGATTCCGCCCCGCAAAGGGCGGAGATGGCGGCGACCGACTGCGCCCCCGCCTTCAGTGCTTTGGCCGCATTGTGTTCCGCTATTCCCCCTATCGCCACCGAAGGCAGGCTGACTGATCGGCATATCTTCGTGACAAGTTCCAGCCCCAGACCGGTTTTAACCCCTTTTGTTGCGGTCGGAAAAACCGGGCCGATCCCGATATAATCCACGCCCATTTTTGCAGCCTCCACCGCCTGACCGAGCGAATGGGTCGAGAGACCGACCAGAAGCTTATCGCCCCACAGTTCCCGGACATCATCGGCGCAGACATCCTCCTGCCCGAGATGGACCCCGTCGGCTTCCGAGAGCAGCGCGATATCCGGACGGTCGTTGATAATCAGGAGGGTGCCGGTTTCCAGGGTCATTTCCCTCAGTGCACGCGCCCGGAGTAACAGCTCGCGTCCGTTCATCTCTTTCTCGCGAAGCTGCAGGACATCCACTTCCCCGGCAAGCTCTCTGGCTGTTTCCAGCCATGGAGCCCTGCAGAATTTTTCGGTCAGTATTCCGTACAGGCGCATGGCCCGAATTTTGTCTTTCCTGTCGTTATCCACAGTATGACCTCAGAAAAGGGGCAGATCCGAAAACAGCTGGTCCAGGACCAGCCGACGGTTGACATTGGCGCCGATGCGCTCGAGCGCAACAAGCGCCCTGTCTGCGCACTCCAGCGCCGCGTCCAACTCCCAATCCCCCGCGCAACGGGCCAGCTCGTCCCTGCAATGTTCGTTGAACACCCCGGCGCCGGGATCATTGATCAGGGCAGCGAGATCCCGGTATATCATGGCCACGCATTCCAGCAATTCCTGGGTTGCCATCCTCTGTTCCGAGGCATTCTCGCCCATCTTCCGGGCGCAGCTTTGCAGGTAGTCGCTCATCGCGAAATTCTCTTCCATGCGCATGGAGACGAGTTTCTCAACGAGGTTGCGATTGATAGCATGCAGCTTTTGTGCGTGGAACGTCCCGGCTTTCTCCGGACTGCCCCAGCTCCTTGCCGCAAGCCATGCCGCATCGGGGGCGTCGACCCCCTGCTCACACAAACGCTGCTTGACCGTTTCGGGGCGCAGGCAGGTGAGCTTTGTGACCTGGCAACGGCTGACGATGGTCTCGGGCAGGTCCCGCAGGGCGGAAGCGATCAGGATGATATAGCACTCCCCGGGCGGTTCTTCCAGGGTTTTGAGAAAACAATTTGCCGCTTCCAGGCTCATACTCTCCGCATCCCGGATGACGAACACGCGCTGGTTCCCCATAACAGGTTTCCGCGAGGCCTCGAGCTGGAGGCTGCGGATGGATCCGATCGGCAGAGACTGGCGCCCTTCAGGACGGGCGAATTCATGGTAATCGGGGTGATTCCCGGATGCAAACGCCTTGCAGGCGCGGCATATGCCGCACGAGTCGGACGCCTTTTCCGTGCAAAATACGGCGCGTGCAATGGATCGTGCCGCATCCGCTCTGCCCACGCCTTCGGGCCCGATAAAAAGGTGGGCGTGGGGCAGAACGCCCCTGTTGAGCTGGGTCTGCAGCAGCTCCATCGCCTTTTGATGCGGATTGCGCTCTTGCGTCTCCATCTTAATCCTCGGCGATAACGGCCATCGGCTCCCCCACTCTGACTTTTTTGCCTTCCGGGGTCAGAATTTTTTTCAATGTCCCGCTTTGGGGCGAGGGCACCGTGAACGCCGCCTTATCGGTTACCATCTCCACCAGGTCCTGACCTCCTTCAACTGTTTCCCCGGTTTCGGCATACCAGAAGGAAACCTCGGCTTCATCGCCGGCATCTTCCCCGAGCTCGGGCAATGTCACTTCCCATTCCATAATACGATCACTCCTGTTTTTAAGGCAATAGTTTCACGGCCAGCATCCCGGCATTATAACTGCTGCGCACAAACGGCGCACTTGCAACAGCGGCAAAGCCCAGGCCGTATGCTTTTTCGCGAATCCGGCTGAATGCCTCCGGCGTTACGAACTCTTTCACTTCATGGTGCGTTCCGGACGGGGCCAGGTATTGCCCGATGGTGAGCGCGTGGCAACCGATGCCGCGGAGATCCTTCATCACTGCAACGATTTCCGTTTCGGTTTCTCCCAGTCCGAGCATCAGACCGCTTTTGGTCACCAGACCCGCCGCTGCCGCCCGCCCGAGAAGCCGGAGCGAACGCCGGTAATCGGCCTGCGGTCTCACTGCTCCGTAGAGGCGCGGCACTGTTTCGACATTGTGATTATAGATATCGGGCCGCGCTGCAATCACCCTGTCGATATCCGCCCCGGCGCCCTGAAAATCCGGCGTGAGGACCTCGACAGCCGCATCCGTCTGTTCCCTGACCGCGTTGATCGTGCGTGCGAACTGACCACTTCCCCCGTCCTCCAGATCATCCCGGGTGACACTGGTAATAACGGCATGCCTGAGACCGAGTTCCCTGACCGCTCCGGCCACCCTTTGCGGTTCGTCCGGGGATGGGGGTTCGGGCGCACCGGCGGCAACCGCGCAAAAACTGCAATTGCGGCTGCAATTGCGCCCCAGTATCATGAACGTCGCCGTGCCGCGGGCAAAGCATTCGCACATGTTCGGGCAACGCGCTTCCCGGCAGACCGTGGCCAGTTCCAAACGTTCCAGCGCATCTTGAACGCCGGACAATTCATCCGGGCCGGGCAGGCGCTTGGTGAGCCAATGCGGCAGTCTTGGGCGATGTTCAACCTTTTTCACAGTGGCGGGGCACAAAATATAAATCGAGCAATTTCAGCAAGGAAAAGATCTTTTTTGGATTAAGGGCTACGGCGCCAGCAATCTCCGGAAGCCTTCCGAATAATGGATGACGATGCCTTCGTCTTCTTCCTCTGCCGGAGCTTTCCTCTCCATAATCATGCCTTCCACTCCGGGCAGCGAATCGATCAGTTCCACCCCCTCCCCGACGTCCAGCACGCTCAGAGCGGTTGCCAGAGCGTCGGCCGTAAGGGCGTCGGGCGCCGTTACAGTGACGGAAGGTATGCTATCCGCCGGCCAGCCGGTGCGGGGGTCGATGATATGAGAGAAACGTCTTTCCCCGACAGTGAAGTAGCGGGCGTAATCTCCGCTGGTTGCTATGGCCATATCCTCCACCTCCAGCACATACGGTTCATTCACTTCCCCGCGCGGGTCACGCACCTCCACGCGCCACTTCCGCTGATCACCCCGCCGGCCCAGCACGGCCATATAGCCCCCGATATCCACCAGGGCGCTGGAACAGCCGGCCAGCTGCAGTTCTTCTATGGCGCGGTCGACCGCGTAGCCTTTGGCGATGCCGCCCAGATCCAGGAGCATGCCCTCCGTTTTGAACATGACATGGTTCTGCTCCGGCAAGACGATATGCTCTGCCCCCACTTTTTCAAGGGCGTCGTCGAGCTGCTTCCCGCCAGGCAGGGTACCTTCGTCCTGCGCCCTGCGCCAGACATCCCTCAGGGGCGTATAGGTGGGATCGAAAGCGCCCCCGGTGATTCCGGCCATCCGGACGCTCTCCTTCAGGACCTTGTAGGTCTCCTCCGACACTTCCACAACCGTCCCGGCTTCGGAACTGTTCAATGCCCCGATATCGCTTTCCTGCCGGTAGAAGCTCATGAGCCGGTCCACGTTTTCGATTGCGCCGATCGCCGGAGCGACATAGCTGTCGGCCCGTGCGGCATCCGGGGCATAGACCACAATGAAGGCGTCGGTTCCCATTGTTTCAAACCGTACTGCAAAACGCCCGGGAACGCCTGTCGGCCGGACCGTTGTCCGGCGCTCTTCGCGCCTGCGGCAGCCGGTCAGCGGCAAAGCGGCTACCGCAAACGAGGCGAATAGCACGATAAAAAACAATCCAGCTGTTGTCTTTCGCATGGTCATGGTTTTGTGATATTCTCTGATCACGGGTTGGCGGCAGTGGGGGTTCGCTCGATCCGCCGGGTTTTGCCTCCCATTGCTTCAATAACACCGGCGACCGAGGGCGGCACTTTCACACGGAAGCTAACCTTTCCGTCGTTATAAGAGCGGCCCAGCACGGCCCCTTTTTCGTACAGGAGCGAGAACAGGCGTCCATTTCCCACTCCCGTTTCCACGGAGAGTTCCACCTGCGAAACATCCATAAATTCCTGGACCGTGGCCTCCAGTTCGTCAATTCCTTCGCCGGTTTTCGCACTGATTGCAACCGCCGGATCCGCCTGGCGCCGCAATAAAGGCAACCGGGCGCGGTCATCGGTTGCATCGATCTTGTTCAGCACGAGGCAGCCGGGTTTTTCCCCGCAACCGATACTGTCCAGAACCGACTCCACCGCGTTGATCTGATCGACCGCATTGTCGGCGGCGGCATCGCAGACGTGCAGCAGCAGGTCCGCCTCCCTGGTTTCCTCGAGCGTCGCATGGAAGGAAGCCACCAGGTGGTGCGGGAGCTTACGGATAAAACCGACCGTATCGCTCAGCATCGCCTCCCGTCCGTCCGGCAGGGACCAGGTTCGGGTGCGCGTGTCGAGCGTCTCAAAAAGGTGATCTTTAACGGCAACACCGGCATGTGTCAGGCGGTTCATCAGGGTGGATTTGCCGGCGTTCGTGTATCCTACCAGGGCGATGGTATGGAACTTTTCGTTCCGCGACGCCGCCGTCCTGTGGTGGCGGCTTTCGATTTTTTCCAGCTCGCTTTTCAGATCGGAGATCCGCTTCTGAACCAGACGCCGGTCCACTTCCAGTTGCTTTTCCCCGGGCCCTCTGACCCCGATTCCGCCGCCTATCGTTCCACCGGCCATGCGGTCAAGATGCGTCCACATCCTCTTCAGCCGCGGCAAAGTATACTCCAGCTGCGCCAGTTCAACCTGCAACTGCGCCTGCAAGCTGCTGGCATGCTGGGCGAAAATATCCAGAATCAGTTCGCTGCGGTCGCATACTTTGACCTCGAGGCGCTTTTCGAGGTTTTTCACCTGTGCCGGCTTCAGATCGTCGTCGCATATGACGATATCAGCTTCCACCCTCTCGCACAGACGCGCCAGTTCCCTGACTTTTCCCGCCCCGAGGTAAGAGGCCGGATCGGGTTGATTCCGCTGTTGTGTGAGCACGCTGACAACATTGGCCCGGGCGGTGCGGGCCAGTTCGTCAAGCTCCTTCAGAGCGGCCCGGGCAAACTCTCTTTCATGGGCCCGGTAGGACTGTACAAGCACGGCCTTTTCGGCATGCAGACTCAGTTCGGTTCTCTTTAAATCGACCATGATTTGTATTATAACAAGAAATGAACTAAAATTCCACCCTGAAGGACACAACGCCCAAAACAGAACGGAGGTGTTCGATGAGCTGCAAGTGGAAAACCAACTGGGATGAGACCAGACGGCATTTCCTCGGCTGGTGGAAGAGGGACGGACTTGTCGTAACAACTGGAGGCGCTCCGCCCGCCGAAGATCCCCATGCACAGGTGGAGTATCCCGGTCCGCCTGCGTCGATCGAGGACTCCTATACGGATGCGCGACGGCGGGCGCTGCGTAACCATTATGAGATGGCGAACAGCACCTTCCCCGCCGACAACCTCCCGCTGGCCGACACCCAGATCGGTCCCGGCTCGCTGGCTCTGCTGCTTGGCAGCGAACCGGGGTTCTCGCCCGAGACGGTCTGGTTCCAACCCGTCTTAAAGGACGTCCCGAATCCCGAATCGCTTCCCTCCCTTCGCTTTGATCCCGACAACAGGTGGTGGCGCATTCACGAAACAACCCTGAGGCAGAGCGCGGAGCTGGCCGGGGAGAACTACCTGGTCGGATGCCCGGATCTGGTCGAGAACCTCGATATTCTTGCCGCACTCCGCGACCCGCAGCGGCTCCTGTTCGACCTGATCGAACGCCCCGAGTGGGTGGAAAAAAAGATCCGGGAGATCAACATCGCCTTTTTTGAGGCCTATCAGCGCATCTACGACATCATCAAGCAACCCGACGGAAGCAGCGCGTTCTGGGCGTTCGAGCTCTGGGGGCCGGGAAAAGTCGCTAAAGTGCAGTGCGACGCCGCGTCCATGATCTCTCCGGAGATGTTCAGAAAGTTCGTCGTGCCCGCCCTGACCGAACAGTGCCGGTGGCTGGATTGTTCGGTTTTTCACCTTGACGGCACCCAATGCATCGTGCACCTGGACAGTCTGCTCGGCATCGAAGAGCTCGACGCCGTGGAATGGACTCCGCAGGCCGGTATCGAACAGGGCGGCAGCCCGAGATGGTACGATATCTATCGCCGGATACTGGATGCCGGCAAGTCGGCCCAGGCCATAGAGGTGGGGCCTGACGAAGTCAAACCGCTGCTCGATGCCACCGGGGGCAGGGGGATGTATATCAAAGTCAGCGGCGCTGATGAAGAGCAACGGAAGGAAATCATCGAACTGGCTGAGGCGTTCCGCTGAAGTGCGCCCGGTGCCGGAACGGGAAGAAAAATCCCCCCCGTTTGCCGCTACGGACGTTTCCTGCTATAATCGGTCAGGCCCGGGATTACACCGGAATCATTCCTGATTTTTTTTGTCACTTCTTCGATCCGAGGTTGGAAAATGCCAAAAACAGCACTGATGGTCTGGGGAGGATGGGACGGTCATGAGCCAGAGGAGTGCGTGGATATTTTCGCTCCATTTTTGGAAGGCCGCGGATTTGAAGTGGAGGTGTCCGGCACCCTTGATGCGTTCCTTGACGGCGAGGCGATGGAGGAGACCGATCTCATCGTTCCTGTATGGACGATGGGGGAGATAGGCGGCGAGCAATGCAAGGGGCTTCTCGAGGCTGTCCGGGGCGGTGCGGGCATCGCCGGCTGGCACGGCGGCATGGGCGATTCGTTCCGCCAAAATGTCGACTACCAGTTCATGGTCGGCGGCCAGTGGGTGGCGCACCCCGGAGGAATCGTGGATTACGAGGTGAATATTCTTGACGACCGGGATCCGGTAACTTCCGGATTGGAGGATTTCCGGATGCATTCCGAGCAGTATTACATGCACGTCGATCCCGGCAACAAGGTGCTGGCCACGACCACCTTCAGCGGCGAACATGACGGCATCGACTGGATCGCCGGCTGCGTGATGCCGACGGTCTGGAAGAGACGGTATGGTAAGGGGCGGGTCTTTTACTCCTCTCTCGGTCATGTTGCCGCCGACTTTGAGGTTGCGCAGGCGCGCCTGATCATGGAGCGCGGCATGATGTGGGCGGCGCGCTCGGACGAATAAAACGCTGCATCCGGCGGAACAGATATGCCAGAGGGGAACAACACCGTCAGGAAGTGCCCGTCAATGCGCGTTGGTATGGGCTACGATATCCATCGTATGGTCCCCGGCCGCCGTCTGTTGCTGGGCGGGGTCGCAATAGAAGCGCCTGCCGGTCTGGAGGGGCACAGCGATGCCGATGTCGTGTTCCATGCCACGGCGGACGCGCTGCTGGGCGCAGCGGCCCTGGGCGACATCGGCGAGCACTTCCCCGATACGGACCCGGAATGGAAAGGTGCCGACAGCGCCCTGATGCTCCGGAAGGTGCTGGAGCTGATAGCGGAGCATGGTTATGTCGTACAAAACATCGACATCAATATCATCGCGCAACAGCCGCGTCTGGGCAGCAAAAAAACACTTATAAAAGAGAACATCGCCCGCGTGCTCGGCCTCGATCTCGCAGGGGTGGGAGTGAAGGCTAAAACAAAGGAACAACTCGGACCGGTCGGCGCCGGGGAAGCCATCGAGGCAACGGCTGTCGTGCTGATCGCATTGGCTTGATACGGAATGGAGATAAATATGGCAAATCTGAAAACACGTTTTGCAGGACTTGATCTGGAAAACCCGCTGATCATCTCGTCGGCGGGGATAACTGAAAATGTCGAAAAACTCCGGCGCTGTCAGCGTTACGGGGCGGCAGCGGCGGTGATGAAAAGCTATTTCGAAGAGGAAATATGCCGCAACGATCCCTCCCCGCGATACAGAATCATCGAGCACGGCATGGGGAAGGACGAAACTTTGACCTTCATGTCCTACGAACAGGCAAGCGATTGGGATATCGATCGCTATGCCGGGGAAGTGGCGGCGGCAAAGGCCGAACTCGATATGAAGATTATCCCGAGCATCAACTGCATAACCCGGGAGGGCTGGGTCGAGGCCGCCTTGAAAGTTGCGGACGCAGGGGCCGACGCTATCGAGATGAATACGTCCTGTCCGCACGGTTCGATCACGTTCCGCGGCGGGGCCGTTGAAGAGGTCATATTCGATACCGTCCGGGCGGTGAGGGAGGCGGTCGATCTGCCCCTTATCGCCAAGATCAGTCCCATGCTCACAAGCCCCATCGGCGTCGTGAAAGGGGTGGCCGACCTGGGCGTCAATGCGGTCACGATTTTCAACCGTATGACCGGCCTGGAGGTGGACCTGGATTCTGAAAGCCCCGTGATGCACGGCGGCTATGCCGGGCATGGGGGTCCGTGGGCGATCCAGTACCCCCTGCGCTGGATAAGCCAGATCAGTCCGCAAATCGATATCGATATCGCCGGCTCCGGCGGGGTGGTCTCCGGCGAGGATGCGGTCAAATACCTGCTTGCCGGCGCCCGTGCCGTGCAGGTATGCAGTGCCGTGGTGCTCAACGGCTACGAAGTGATTGCCGAAATAATCGACGGAATCGAACAATGGATGGAACGGAAAAACTACGTCCGCATCGGCGAGTTCCGGGGAAATGCGGCCGCAAAAGTGCGTGGTACGGAAGAGATCGAACGTGGGCAAAAGATTCTGGCCGAAATCCATAACGAAACCCATGCCCCCTGCGTCAACTCCTGCCCCGCCCACGTGCCCGCCCAGGCCTACGTGCATCTGATAGGAAAGAGGGATTTTGCCGGGGCGGTTCAGGCCATACGTTCCGCCAATCCGCTGCAAAGCGTATGCGGATGGGTTTGTTACCATCCCTGCGAGGACGCCTGCACCCGGGGTGATATGGACTCCCCTATCGCGATCAGGGCGCTGAAGCGTTTTGCGCTCGAGTGGGGAGGCAGGAATATACCGGCGGAGGAGCTTGAATTGCCCGCGCCTTCCCCGACCGGCAAGAAGGTAGCGGTCATCGGCGCGGGGCCGGCGGGCCTGACCGCCGCATACGACCTGGCAAGAGCCGGGCACGATGTGACCATCCTTGAAAGAACTTCCGCACCGGGCGGTATGCTGCGGTGGTTTATCCCCATTTACAGGTTGCCGGAAGAGGTGCTGAATGCTGAGATCGCGTTGATCGAACGAGCGGGCGTGAAGATATCCTGCAACCAGTGTCTCGGTCGGGACTTTTCGCTTCAGGATGTTGCCTCCGAGCACGATGCGGTGGCCCTTGCCTTCGGCGCCGATAAAAGCGCCCGGCTCGGAATCAAAGGGGAAGACGCTCACGGGGTCAGCGGAGCGCTCCAGTTCCTGGAACGTGTCGCGAAGGGACAGCAAACAAAGACAGGACAACGCGTAGCGGTCATCGGCGGAGGCGGAAGCGCACTCGATGCCGCTCGTACGGCCCTGCGGCTCGGCTCCGAGGAAGTTTATCTGCTCTATCGGCGCACCCGGGAGGAAATGCCGATCAACAACGAGGAAATCGAACTGGCCGAACAGGAGGGCGTGCGTATCCTGTACCTGGTATCACCCACCGAAGTGATGGTCGAAAACGGACGTGTCAGAGGATTAAAACTGAAAGGCGCCTACCTTGATACGCGGTCCGTCGGCGGACGCCGTTCGCCGGTGGGAGTGGAAGACCTGCAATACGCAATGGACTTCGACCAGGTGCTCGTGGCGGTCAGTCAGACGCCGGACGAGGGTGCGGTCGGCTCAAGGGATGGAGTGGAACTGACCGCCCGGGGCGGAGTGAAGGTCCATGACCAGTTCGGCACCACCACCAGAGAGGATGTTTTCGGCGCCGGAGATGTCACTGGCGAGACCGGATCGGTGATCGAAGCGATCGCCGCCGGGCGCAAGGCGGCGCTCGGAGTGGATGCTTATCTGAAAGGGCAGGGCCCCGCCGGGGCCGCAGAGAACTGGATCAAATCCGTGCCTGTGGACAAGAAGAAAGTCCTGGCCCGCAGCATCGCCGAACCCGTGCAGGAGCGGATTATAACTCCTCTTCGTCCGGTCGCTGAACGCGTGCGGGATTTCGAGCCGGTGGAGCTTTCGCTGGGTGAAGACGATGCGGTCAGGGAAGCGGATCGGTGCCTGCGCTGCGGATGCGGCGTGGGCTGCGGACTGTGCCAGCGCATCTGTCCCTACGACGCCATCGACCTGCAGGGCACATCGTATGTGGTGGATGAGGAGAAATGCAAGGGCTGCGGGCTGTGCATCGAACGCTGCCCGATTGAAAATATCGACTTGAAACCGCTGTGAAACAGCGCTACAATTTGACAGTGCAATGAAAGAAAAACAAATGAGTTTTGTGCTGACACCGGCCGAGTCCAAGCGGTTGATTGCAAAAGGAATAGCCTCCTGCAAACCGGTAAAACGGGCGCTGAAGAGCGGGATCGTCGCCGTGGCCAAAGGCACGACGAACGGATATGTTGCTGAAGAGCTTTCCGGAGAACCCATCGAGAAAACGCGTTACTGCACCGGAACCACCACCCCTTTGCTGCGGAAGCGATGCGGGGTGGAAACCTCCAACGAACTGCCGGACCTCGTTTACAGGGACGGACAGAGGTGGGAGGGCGTCTCCGCCGTGGATGCCGCCGGGGAGATGGGAGCGGGCGATGTTTTTATAAAAGGATCCAACGCAATCAATTATGAACGCGGACAGGCAGGCATATTGATCGGACATCCAACGGGCGGAACCATCGGCGCCGTGATCGGGACCCTTACGGCGCGCGGGGCCGTGCTGCTCCTGGCCGTGGGACTGGAGAAAAACATCCCGGGCGATCTCTGTAAAACCGCGCGGACGGTCGCCGCGACAAAGGGCGGCGGCCCCGCTCTGTGGCCGGTCAACGGAGAAATATTCACCGAAATCGAAGCGCTCAGGACGCTTTGCGCGGTGGAGGCCGTGGTGACGGCTGCCGGCGGGATACTCGGCGCGGAGGGCAGCGTGCGATTTTCGGTTCACGGACTGCCCGAACGTATCGAACAGGTATCGGCATTGCTCGGCGAAATACAGGGCGAGCCGCCGTTCGGGGGGGGATGACCGATCGAGCCGCCCGCCCCGGCAGGTCGCAACGGAGAAATTGTGGACCGTTGCCTTGCCATGATGTACATCGGCAAATAACATAACGCGCATTGACACCGGAACTTTTTCTGTGATCGGTACTGATTATGGACAAGCAAGGCCCACCGGGCAGTTTTTTTCGGGAATACCGCTCCCCTTTCGTCACCCGCTGGGCGGGGGAGAACATGCTATACATCTGGAGCGACGAATATAAGTTCAGGCTTTGGAGAAAACTATGGATTGCACTGGCCGAATCCCAGCGGGAATTGGGCCTCGACATCAGCTCCGTGGCAATCGAGCAGCTCAGGGAGAGGAAAGACGACATCGACCTCGAAGCAGCCGCCAGCTATGAACAGCGGCTGCGTCACGATGTCATGGCCCATCTTCGTGTTTACGCGGACCAGTGCCCCGAGGCCCGGGGGATCATACATCTTGGAGCCACGAGCTGTTTTGTCGCAGATAACGCGGAGTTGGTACAGATAAGGGAAAGCTTCAGAACCCTGATACCCGCAATAACTTTGGCATGCCGTCAACTGGCCGACTTCGCCATGGAGCATCGCTCGCTGCCATGCCTTGGATATACCCATTATCAGCCGGCGCAGGCCACCACCGTCGGCAAACGCGCCTGCCTGTGGATTCAGGACCTGCTCTGGGACCTGGGGAACATGACGGCAATAGCCGATCAGATGCCGTTCCGCAGCGTGAAAGGAACGACGGGCACCCAGGCAAGCTTTCTGAAGCTGTTCAACGGCGACGCCGAAAAAGTCCGGGAACTCGAACGTCGGGTCGCCGCGAAAATGGAATTTGACCGCATCTATCCGGTGACCGGACAGACGTACCCGAGAAAGTTCGACTGGCAAACGCTTTCGGCATTGGCCGGTCTGGCGATTTCCACGCATAAGATGGCCGTTGATATCCGGCTGCTGGCCGGCATGAAGGAGGTCGAAGAACCGTTTGGACAACACCAGGTCGGAAGTTCCGCAATGGCTTACAAACGCAACCCGATGCGATGCGAACGCATCTGCGCACTGTCGCGCTTCCTGATCAACAATGTCCAGAACGCCTCCTTCACCGCCGCCGACCAGTGGATGGAACGGACCCTCGATGACTCGGCCAACCGCAGGCTTTCACTGGCCGAGGGCTTCCTCGGCGCCGATTCCATCGCACGGCTGGTCGCCAATGTTACCGCCGGACTCGTTATCAATGACAACGTCATCAGGAGGCGACTCCTCACCGAACTGCCGTTTATGGCGACCGAAAACATCTTGATGGAAGCCGTTAAAACGGGCGGGGACCGGCAGAAGTTGCACGAGAAAATCCGCAACCATTCCATGGAAGCCGCAAAAAGGGTCAAAGAAAAAGACGGCGCCAACGATCTCCTGGAACGACTGCAAGCCGATCCCGCTTTTGAGAGCGTTAAGGACAGGTTCGATGAACTTGTTGACCCGCAAGCTTTTACCGGACGAGCCCCCGAGCAGGTCGTAGAGTACCTCGAAGAAACTGTCCTGCCTTTTATCGACGGAATGGAAACAGGAGGATCCGGGGACAGCCTGCGCGTATGAAAACTTGACTCCAGGGACGAAAAGATATGGTCGATTACAGCCAATACCAGGAGGGAAACCGTCGGGAACCGCAACCTGAGGACGCAAGCGCCCCCCGGCGCGGAGCCTCGAAGTTATGGTTGAGCTGCTGCGGAGGATGTGCGGGTGTGCTGTTGTTCCTCTTCATCGCAATCGGCATCGGCCTGTATTTTCTTTTCCGTTCCCATCCTGTCGTCCCTCCGGAGGCGTTTTTTCTGCCCGACTCCGACGGATTTGTTGTCGTCCGTATCGACCCGGGAGATGAGGGACACGTTGCCTTCTGGGGAGCGCTGGCCGGAATCGAACGTCTGACGGCTGAACCCGCCGGCCGGGACGGGGACCTGCCTGAGGCACGGGCGCAAGATGTCCCCGAGCGCCTGGAGAGAATCGCACCGCTCAACTTCGTCGCCGTTCTCTATCACCTGGAGTCCCCGCAAGAGATCGCAACAAGAGATTTCGAGTTGCCGGAAACAGATGACGAACTTTCCGCTCACATGGAACGATGGCTGGAGAAGCGGGCCGAGAAAAAACGGTTCAACAAGGGCCTTGCCGTCTCCATGCGACGCGGCGGGCTGGCGTGGCTTACCGCAAGGATGTTCATCGCTGAAATGGTCCGGCATGACGGCAGCGAGACGCGTCACAGGGACGTTCGGATCGGCGTCTCACCAGCAGGCAACGTGCTGGGCCACCTGAAGAATAACATCATGCTGGCCGACCGGGAGCAGATCGTTCACGAGTGGATTGACGTACTGAAAGATTCCGATCCCGCAGCAGGTGTGCGGTATAACGGGCCACCGGACCTGGAAAACACATACGAGCGGCTCGACAGGTCGGCGCCCCTGTATTTTGCCGTTTCCAACCGCAAAGGGGAGCTGAGATCCCTGCTGGAAAGTTTTCTGGAAATGCATGACGCGCGGGGCGAAAACGGGCACAATGGCGAAGAACTCCCGGAGCGCGTGGAGTTCATAACTGAACGCACCGACGAGATTGATGCAATAACCGCACACGTCCGGGCGCTGGGCGGCTCCTTCAGCATCACTGATCCGGACCGGGGTGAACTGGACGTCTATGCCGAGTGCGAGGACGAACCTTCGGCACAGGAGATCGCCGGGGTGCTTGAAGAAATATTTCGGCACCTGACCGATGATGATGTTGTTTTGGAAGTCAAGGCCGATGGGGATGTCGCACATGTGCGCCTGATATACCACGACTTGCCGGCCCGCATCACAGACTGACGCGCAATCCATTGGACAATTCGTTCGATCCGCCAGCGGCACCTGTCAAGGAGAGAGCCTATGAAAACCGAAGGAGAAGGGTTGAAGATCGGATGGGCGCAGGCCGACATAACCCCCGACCGGAGGGTGTACCTCGCCGGACAGCATTACGCCAGGGTCTCGGAAGGTGTTGCCGATCCGGTGACATCGACCGCCATGGCAATTGAATCAGCCGGGGGCGATGGTGCAAACGGCTGCGCCGTTATGGTCAGTTGCGATCTTCTCGGGATTTCCGATGAACTCCGCGAGGCCGTTCGTGCCGTTGTCGGGGCGCAGGTGGACGGTCTGGCGCCCAACAACGTTTTTCTGAATGCGACACATACCCATTCCGCTCCTCAGGTGCGGGTTAAAAAAAGGGAGGCGCCGGAAGGGGGAGCAGAACCCGACAGCCCGCATCCCTATGGCATAGAGCTTGACGCCATGCCCCCGGCCGAGTACGTTGAGTTTGCCGCAAAGCGTATAGGGGGGGCCGTGAAAGAGGCATGGAAAACCCGCAGGCCGTCCGCCATAAGCTATGGACTCGGTCACGCGGTCATCGGACGCAACCGGCGTCTGGTCTACAACGACGGGACAAGCAGAATGTATGGAGAACCGAACCGGCCGGAATTCAGCCATGTCGAAGGTTATGAAGACCATACCGTCAATGTCATGACGACCTATGATGGGAACCGGAAACTGACGGGGCTGGTGGTCAACGTGCCGTGCCCTTCGCAGGTGAGCGAACACATATTCGAAATCAGTGCGGATTACTGGCACGAAACGCGCCAGGAGTTGCGGAGGCGGTTCGGTGACGGACTCCATATCCTTGCACAGTGCGCCCCGTCGGGCGACCTTTCTCCCCACGTGCTGATCGGCAAACGGGCCGAAGAACGGATGTGGCGCCTGAAAGGCAGGGATATGAACCAGAACACGCCGCGCCGGGAGATTGCCGTACGCATAGCGGACGCCGTCAGCGATATCTTACCCCTTGCGGAGAAAGAACTCCGGTGGAACCCCGCTTTCGCACATAAGGGGGAAGTGATCGAACTGCCGCGCAGGAAAATCACCCCCCGCGATGTGGAGGACGTCGAGAAAGAAATCGAAGGTTACAGGGAACAGTATGCGGCTTTGGTGGAAGAAATCAAGAAGAACCCCGCGATTCGGGAGCAAAAAAGGTGGTATGTGGACGTTACCATGCCGTATATGAAGATGAACTGGCTGAAGCATGTTGAGAGACGTCTCCATTTGCAGCAGACCAGCCCGACGCTCCCGATAGAAGTGCATGCCGTACTGCTGGGAGATGTCGCATTCGTCACCAACCCCTTCGAACTTTATCTCGATTACGGTGTTCGTATGCGCGAGTGGAGCAACGCGGTTCAGACCTTTACGGTGCAGCTTACCGGCCCCGGCTCTTACCTGCCGAGCGAAAGGACCCTGGCATCCAAAGGATATGGTTCCGTTCCC
>PUMZ01000130.1 GCA_003551565.1 Candidatus Brocadiaceae bacterium
CCCCTGATCGACGGGGAGGAGAGGCTTCTGCCGATATCGCAGGACCCCAAACCTTCGGATCCCTTTTACCCGGATCTGCCCGGTGATTTCCACCAGTCCCCGCATGAACTGGCCGATTCCTATCCCCACGAGCTTTACTATGAAGAGGGAACGATCGGCAACCCCAACCTCCCCTTGATAGGGATTATCGACAGCGCGGGCGCCGCCCCGGTCATCGAGCCGACCGACGGGGGGGCCGTAACCTGGGAACTCGGCGAACAGGAGACCATCACCGAGATCGGTGTCGCCATGTTTGTGCGGGCTACTCCTGTGGAGCACATTGTTTTTCTGGCGGATGGCGAGGAAATCATCGAGATCTCGCCGGATAACGATGAAAGCGCGATGCAGCGGTTCGAGCTTCCGGAACCGGTGCAGGCCGAAAAGCTGACATTTCGACTGGTCCAGCCGGATCCCGACGCAGGCAGGTGGACAAGGATCAATCAATTCGCCGCATTCAACGAGGACGGTGAAAACGTAATCGATCACGAACTTTCAAGTATCCTCACCGACGAGGAGAACTTTGTCGCCGAAGATCCGGACCACTACGACGGCAAGTTTATCGGTGTCCACGGCGGCAACAACCACGTTTATTTCGCGGTGATCGAGGGATACGATCCGGACCGGAACCAGCTTTATCTTCCCCGGTTCAATCCGAGCACCTACGAACAGACCAGGTATGCATTCTACAACTGCGTCAGCCTGATCGAAGAACCGGGCGAATGGTCGATCAAGCCCCTCGGGGACGGACGTTCGCGCATCCATTTCCTGCCGGACCGGCTGGAAGACGGACGGCCGGACAACGTTGGATTCCCGGTCTATGGCACCGGCATCGAGGTCAATAACGGCGCCTCGCACCTGCGCATCGGCGGATTTTTGATCCAGCGTTTCTCCGGCGGTGCGGGCGGAGTAAGGGTCAGCCGCAACAACCCCCGCTCCCGCGATATCACCATCTCCGACTGCGAGGTGCGGTTCCTGAGCGGAAATGCGGGCATAGGCCTGCATCACTGCGACGATGTTCATGTGGAGAACTCCTACGTACACCATTGTCCGGGCTGGACGGTGGGGATTTACGTCAACCGCGTCAGAGGCTATACGCTGCGGGACAACCGGCTCAACAAGAACTCCGGCAGCGGTATCCGGCATTACGAAGCCAGCGACGGCCTCCTCGAAGGCAACGTTGTTCTGGATCACTTCGGAATGCACGCGAGTTCCATCAACGTGTATGAAGGTTGCGAGAACATCGTGCTCGAAGGCAATTACATCCAGAACAGCGCCACGATCAACCGCAATGCGGAGAATATCGTTTTCCGCAACAACGTCATCGACGGCCTTGGCCGGGGAACCGTGGGTGTCGGGATATGGACCTCCGGCAGAACGGGCGGACGCGACGTTGTCGATGTCCATTTCCTGAACAACACATTCGTGAACACGAATCCCGATATCGGCTGGTCCACGGGAATACTCGGCCAGCGGCGTGGCAGCCCCAGTTCTCCGGAAGGCCTGGTGATTAAGAACAATATCCTGGACGGCCTTGCCGAGGATCTGCCCGGCGAGATCGAGGGCAATATTTACACCCGTGAAGTTGCGGACCGTTTCATGAGTGAGGACTGCATCGTCGTTGAGGACATGGACGAGCTTTTCGAGGACTGGGAAGCCGGAGATTTCCGGCGCAGGGAAGGAGGACCGAAAATGGACGCAGGCGCCGACGTGCCTCCGCCGCCTCCGGCTCCGTAAAGCGTTCCGGATACTTACCAGGCCAGGGTTGTTCCGCTGGAACAATCCTGGCAATTCCTGCATCAGCGTATCCACGGGATTGCCCCGGACTCGGAAAAAAACCTCCCGGCGTTCCGTGGCGGGCCGGAAGGCGACGCACCATGGTACCTGCGACGTCCGGGCTGTGAATCCCCCAACACACAATGAAGAGAGACCTGCAACATGGGACCATATTTGGGCAAGACCGTGCTTGTGACCGGCGGTGCGGGTTTCCTGGGCTCCTATTTATGCGAGAGGCTGCTCGGGGAAGGGCATGAAGTCATCTGTGTCGATAACTATTTCACCGGGCGCAAGGAGAACATTGCTCACCTGCTCGGCAATCCTTACTTCGAGGTCATCCGGCACGACATCACTTTCCCACTGTACCTGGAAGTGGACGAGATATACAACCTTGCCTGTCCCGCTTCTCCGGTGCATTACCAGTTCGATCCGGTGCAAACCACCAAGACATCCGTTCACGGTTCCATCAATATGCTGGGCCTGGCCAGGAGAGTGAAAGCGAAAATATTCCAGGCTTCGACCAGCGAGGTGTACGGCGACCCCGAAGTGCATCCACAGAGCGAAAGCTACTGGGGACGCGTGAATCCAGCGGGAATAAGGGCCTGCTACGACGAGGGGAAGCGGTGCGCCGAAACACTTTTCTTTGACTACCACCGCATGCATGGAATCGACATCAAGATCGCCCGCATCTTCAACACATATGGACCGCGGATGCACCCTGATGACGGACGTGTCGTATCGAATTTCATCATGCAGGCGCTGAAAGGAAAGCCGCTGACCGTTTACGGAAACGGCGCCCAGACGCGTTCCTTCTGTTATGTGGACGATATGATCGAGGGCTTCTTAAAGGTGATGAATTCTGAAAAAGGGTTCACCGGACCGGTCAACCTCGGCAATTGCAACGAGATAACGATTGGAGAGCTTGCACAGCGCGTGCTCGACATTACCGGTTCCAATTCCGAGATCGTCTACAAGCCGTTGCCCCAGGACGACCCCCGACGCCGACGGCCCGATACAACGCTGGCAAAGGACAAACTCGGGTGGGAACCGGTGGCCGACATCGAAAAGGGATTGCGTGCCACGGTCGAGTATTTCGAGCAATTGCTGAAATATGGGTGAAAGGGTGGCGCCGCCCCGCCCGTTATCCTCCCCCAAGGTACAATGCAAGGTCCGGGCCCGACATGGTGTTGAGCACATCCGGAGCCTCAATCCATCCGCGCCTTGCCGTGCTGATGCCGTAACTCACCAGCCGGAAATGGGCGGCGCTGTGCGCGTCGGCGCCGATGGCTATCCGGACTCCGGCTTTTTTCGCCTCCCTGCACATGACATCGTTGATGTCCAGACGGTCCGGATGCGCGTTGAGCTCGAGCGCCGTGCGACTTCTCAGACAACCATCAATGATTGCAGCCAATTTTACAGGGTAGGCCTCGCGCCTCTTGAGCAGCCGTCCGGTGAGGTGCCCGATGCAGTCAACATGCGGATGACGTACCGCAGCAAGTATCCTCTCGGTCATCCGCGTTTCGGAGAGGCCGAAATGATCGTGCACGGATGCAACGACCCAGTCCAATCCCTCCAGAACCCGATCCGGATAGTCCAGCGAACCGTCCTTGAGAATATCGACTTCGGTCCCCTTCAGCACCCGGATCCCATCCATACTCGAATTAACACGATCGATCCGGTCGTTTCGTTCCTTCAGGGCGTCTTCATCGAGTCCGCCGGCGACCGTCAGATTTTTGCTGTGGTCGGTAAGAGCCAGGTATTCATACCCGCTGTCGGCAGCGGCACGGGCCATCTGTTCCACTGTCATCTCGCCATCGGAATAGTCCGTATGCGCATGGAGTTCGCCCTTCAAATCTTTCATCTCAACAAGCTCCGGCAACCGCCCCTTGAACGCGGCTTCGACCTCGCCCCTGTCTTCCCGGAGTTCTGGTGGGATCCAGGGCAGCTGGAGAGCGGCGTACAAATCCGTTTCCGTCACTCCCCCGATCAGATCTTCGCCGCGGAATACCCCGTACTCGTTGACCTTCAGCCCCCGCTCGGCGGCGATTCCGCGGAGTTTGATATTGTGTTCTTTGGAGCCGGTAAAATACAGCAGTGCAGCGCCGAAGCTTCCGGACGGCACAACCCTCAGGTCAACCTGCAGACCGTCTCTGGTCCTCACGCTTGCCTTCGTATCGCCGGCTGCCAGGACCTCGTCGGCCATGCTCAGATTTGTAAAGGCCCCGATGAGTTCCGCCCCCGACGTCCTGTCTTCCTGTTGAGCGCCAGCGCCCTGCGCATCCACGGCTGCCAGGATGTCCACATCACCGATGGTCTCGCACCTTCGCCGTAGCGAACCGGCGCCTGCAATGGTTTTTACGGCGGCGCTGTTTTCCAATTCGGAGATAACATCCATCGCCACAGGAAGCGCATCGCCGAGCAAAACCCTGCCTTTATAAGATTTAACGAAAGCGAGGCCTTTTCTCATTTTTTCGATGGTTTTCGGGCCGATCCCTTGCATCCCATCCAGCCGTCCGTCGTCTATGGCCTGTTCGAGCCCGTCGATGCCGGTTATATCTTTCTCCTCCACAAGGCGGGCAATGGTTTTGGGGCCGATGTCCGGGATGCGGAGCAACTCCAGCGCCCCGGCAGGAAACGAGGAAAGGAGTTCCTCATGGGCCGTCATCTTTCCCGTGCGGAGATACTCGTTGATTTTAGCGGCGCTGCTCTTGCCTATGCCCGGAAGGCTTTCAATCCCCCGCGAATCAGCCACATCTTCGATGTCTTCCCCCAGGTCGCCGAGTACGGAGGCAACCTTGCGGTAAGAGTTGATCCGGAAAGGATTCTCTCCCTTGATCTCCATAACGTCGGCCATTGTTTCAAACATTGCAGCGATTTCTTTATTTTTCATCGTCTCTTACCGCCTGTGGACTTCATCCGAAGCGACGTATATCGAGGTCCTCCAGTATAATCGACTGTACATACTGGATATAGGGGCTGAGAAAGCACACATCCCATATTATAGAGGATCGGAAGATGCCTTGCAATTTCCGTTTTGCGGTTGTAAGGGATGCTCCGCTGCCCCCCCTGACGGGCGTGACGTGCAGCAGGCTCCTTGCAGGCGGCGTGACATTTCCCGGGGTTGCCCTGTCGGGATGGACCGTCTGTTTGACATGGAAAGCGCTTCCTGTTAAACTTATTTCTTCGTCTCGGCGTAAATCCACGGGGGATTAGCTCAGTTGGGAGAGCGCTACAATGGCATTGTAGAGGCCGCGGGTTCGAGTCCCGCATCCTCCACCATTTCCCACGTCACGTCCCGGACGTCACCTGCCATGATCCGGACACCCATCCTCCCGATATGGGAAAGGGTGTTGAAGCATGGTCAAGCCTGCCAGAACACATTAAGTCCACAATTTTGACTCTGGTATAATCCCTGATGTCACCTTTCCCGGGCCAACCTGTTTCTTCCCAGGTGGTTGCCACGGACTCGGACACGCATTATGGTCGGGGGCAGCCCAAGTGTAAAGTGTCCGCACATTGCCAGTTCCCATTTTTTAAGCTGGACTTATCAATGATCTTCATCAAATAGACTTGCCTTCCCGGATATTATTGCATCGGCATAATCACGGCCTCCACTTAAACGCTGATAGGTGGCAATTCCGCAAAGCCGCTTACTCCGGACCGAATGGATGTCTGATCCCGCAGTTTGTGGTAACCCAAAGCTTAAGGCGAAGTCAAGAGCGTGCTGGTTGGCATCGTCAGGCCTTCCAGGATTTACAACTTCTATGGCATCCACCTTGCCTGGGATCAGCTGTATAATTTCAACTTTCTCTCTGAACGGGTGGGCATGCACAATTGTTCCGCCGTCAGCACGAACTCTGTCAAAATATTCCAGCACGTCCCATTCCAGCATATCGGGGTAAGCGTGGAGCCAGTCCCTGCTCAACCCATAGGTCATAAAATGTGCCCAACCGTAGCTGTACTCCCATGCGAAAAAGACGTCCAGACCGAGTCTGGCCCCCTGTTCCGCCATCATTTCATAGCCACGGCTGAATAATGTTACACGCTCATGCCAGGGGAGGTCATCCGTCACAGTGGTATTTCCGTTCAGAAAATGGTCAGTTACAAAAACGCCTGTATAACCAAGCGCATGGAAATAAGCCGCCAGCTCTGCCCCTGTGCTTTTCCCGCATGCACTGGTCTCTGAAGTATGACAATGCGTTTCGTATTTGAAATGAGTCATGTTTGTTTCCGTTTTCCTTATTGATTTAAGTTCACCACGGGTATCCGAACTTTCCTTCTTCCTGTTTTATGCCGTGCAGTTGCCCGATGTGCCGCCCAAGTTCGTTCAGATTATATCCACCAACCGTGCCGGGCAATTTTTCCATAATCAGATAATCCCGGTCAAAATCTTTTCTGGAAAAATCATGATACACGATTTCCGGAACAGGGATATCGGTCGGTCTGTTTTTGAACAAGATTGTGGATCCGGGGCTCGGAATGCATCATATCGACTTCATAGAAGAGTTTTGGGGTGCTGTCAGACGGAGCGATGCGCAGGATGTATTCGTTGCCATTAGCTGTATATTATTAAGGTTGCCGGGGTGACTCCAGGCTTTTCAACGTACGCACGCTTTCAAAAAACGCTTCTTGCAGGTCGAAAAAACCGGCAAATCGTGCGGGTGAAAGTTCCAGGTTCATAATACCGCCATAGCCATTGCGAACGAGCAACAGGCCGTATTCGTTCAGAGGAAGATTCCCACAGGTTAAGGGAAAATGCGTTTGGCCCCGGGGGCCAATATCGTGGGCATGCACGTGAACAACGCGCTTCAGAAAGGCATCTTTAAAACTGAAGTTATGGAAACCCCTCAGAACGTTGGAATGGCAGTGCCCTATATCCAGACAGATGCCAACATCGGGGCGGTCAATTTGTTCCACCAGTTCCAGGAGTGTCCGTGGCATGGCGCCGGGATCCTGAGCCCCCTTGCACCTTGTCAGCTCGATGGCCCACTGCAGGGTGAGGCCCTCGGATTCGGCCTGCTTGATGAGAAATGTTAGCGTCTTTTCAGTTTGGCCGGCCATTTCTGCCGTGGAGGAGTTTTTGGAGCGGCGAGCATGAATCGTGATCAGCAGCGGTTTTTCAGGTGACGCCAGATGTAATTCCTCGCTCAATGCCTTGACGGAAGCATCCAGCACAGCTGCCTCATCCGAAGACGGCAAGGAACCGTGTGCAGTGCAATTCATTCCGGCATCTTCGATCCGCATTGCGGCTTCGACAGCTTTTTCCGGTGCGGCCACGGAGTGCAGGCTGCGCAGTTCTACTGAGTCAACTCCATGTTGTTTCAGTCTTTCCAAAAACTCGGCCGGATGTCCCAAAGACTCCCTGTATATGCCGCTCTGCCGTCCTGCAAGATAGTCCGGGGGCAGACTGACTCCGATTTTTATTCCATTTTCTACGGTGTTTGGTATTCTCATAAATCCAGTTGACTCCAGAAAGAGGGAACCACAATTTCCAGTTTGGGAAGATAATTGTTCATACAATCACGGAGGAGTTCAGCATGCGTGAGGAGTATAAACGAAGCTCTGTGGATATGATTTATATTTGTTTTTCACGGGTAACAAAAAAAGCCTGGGAGCGTGGCCGGAAAGGTTGCAACAGGTTTGCAGTGAGCCCCTTCAGAGGCTCTGGAGTCCAGAAAATGGACGCTTTAAAGCGTCCACTGCGGGCCGGGCTGTTGGCCCGCATGTTTCATAAAGCAAAAACGATAATTAACATCACCAGGAGTGCTTCGGGATACATTGCCGTGCAGTTCGACATGGTATAATTTGTCCATTTTGATTATTAAAAAGCCACTCCATAGACATCAGCGTCAGCAAATTCAATGCGAAGGCGTACAGGATCGTAACGGAATTCTTTGCCCGGATGATCATGCCAACACAGGACATGATTGGAATCATTTCCATGAATCACAATGTAAAAATATAATACTTGATTTCGATTTCCCAAATCAAAAGGTGAAGCGGGCAAGGTAACGTCGCCGTGGAGGTGGTCGATACCTTCGGTAAGGATACTACCGGCCTGGAACATGAGCGTGACCGACGGATTGCAAAGATTTGCAGCTAACCCCCAATGATGATATAATCCGGAGGTCATACTGTTAAATCGTAACGTCTTGCGATCCTAAATGATAAGCTTTTACACCAGGTAAAATGGAGATCAAAAATGAATAGTGTTGACCTGAGGGCCAGACGGATCAGTGAGCACAAAACCGAAATAATAACAAAAGTGGAGGATAAACGGGATTATTCGGACACGGACGAACAACGTTCTGTAAAAGCAGGGGCGGGCGGCACGAAATGGTCGCGGTGCGTAATGAGTCCGGAGGGGGTCATTTATTTCGCTGCCAATAAAATGACCCCCGATGGTGGAAAAACCCTCGAACAATCTCCACATGGTTTGGGCGGAAGGTTGGGACCGGAGCTCAACTATTACTGGGATGACAATCTGTTTTTGATGATCGATGGGGTTTCCTGCCGGCAGGAAGAACGCGGGCTGTACAGGTTCGATACATGGAGGACCGAAAATGCAAAGTCCCCGTTGGAATCTTTGAAGTCCGATAAGGCCTGGCTGCACGTGCCGGAAGCCGGAAATCAGATTCCGCAAACAGAAGGGGGGTGGGAGGGACTGTTCTTTTTCGGACCGGATAATATGGTGCGGATGCCGGACGGGACGCTGCTTGCCCCTATGGGGGTTCATTTTGAGAATGACCGTATTCCTACCACCGATTATCAGAGCAAACGCGAGACGAATTATAAACTCCGCACGATTATTGTCCAATCCGAAGATGAGGGCTTTAACTGGAAATATTTGTCCACTGTGGCCAGGCCGCGGGAAGACGACCCGGTCGGAGAAGGCTTCAATGAACCGGCCCTGCTCAGGCTGCGAAGCGGTAACCTCTTATGCATCATGCGGACGGGACATTATTCGCCGCTTTACTGCGCATGGAGCGGGGACGAGGGAAAAACCTGGAGCAATCCCGTGTATACCGGATTTGAACGTGGATGTGCCCCTTGCCTGGTTAAGTTGAAAACGGAGGCGTTAGCTCTCACCTACGGCCAGAGGTTCCCGGTGGGGCTGTCCGTGCCACGGCTGCAGAAGACGTTTGATTGGGGGAAAAAGGGCGGATCCGCCGGTTACGGCCTGGTCCGGCTTGCGATCAATCCGGACGGAGAAGGACGGAGATGGCATGATAGCGCCATCGGGAGCAAAATGGGAAGCTGTTATACCACCACTTATGAAGTTGAGCCGAATGTTTTATTCTGCCAGGTCGACCACTGGTGTTTCCGGGTTGAACTGAATGCAAATCTTGAATAAATATTGGAGGGAAAACATCGTTTTCAATCTAACGCGCCGCCGTTTCGCCTTATACAACTTAACAACTTCCTGATCAATGATTGATCTCCCCAAAGCGTGCCGGAAATGACCGCAAATGATCGGCACAAAATGTATCTCATACCGGGGAATTTGCGCTGTAGCGATTTTTATGCGTGCCGTGGCGCAAAATCCTCGTTGTGCAAAAGTTTTGCTGTTGGTGCAAGAAACGGTTATAATAATCACTGCTTTTATTGCACGGTTTTGGCCGGATCGACGCCGATTTTTAGAGCAGCATTCCTTTTCATCCGGAGATATTGCCATGAAAAAGTTTTATACGAAAGAGGTTGCCATTGCGGGTGTGGCCGGATTCATAGTCGGGGCTATAGTCATGGGGGGGATCATTTTCAAATCCGCGCCCTCGATGATGATTATTGAAGATGAAAGTCCATACGGGTTTGAAGAGACCACGGAGCGGTTCAAAGGAGAAGTGGAATCCGCCGGCTGGAGTGTTGTTGGCTATCAGGACATGCAGCAGGTGCTGGAAGGCCATGGCCACGACGTGCTGGATATCAAAATTTACGAGCTCTGTTCTGCCAAATATTCTGCGCTGATCCTGGCCGAAGATGATGAGCGAATTGTATCTCCCCTCATGCCCTGCCGGGTTGCAATTTATAAAAAATCCAATGGTCTGACCTATGTGACACGTTTGAACTCGCTTTTGATGGCAAGACCCTTCGGCGGTTTAATCAATGAGGTCATGCAGAAAGCGGGGAATGAAGTCGAAGATGTGATCGCCGGGACTTTACAATAAATTCTTCTTTGTTCTGCCTGTTCCCGGACGATCAGATTTCGACGCAATAAAACGCATTGGGGTGTGGGTTGGTGTGGGGTGGTGTGGGGGCGGCCCTCGACAGGTGCTATCATATCATAGAGATAAGGTGTTTTAGAACCTCTGAAATGGACCTTACA
>PUMZ01000089.1 GCA_003551565.1 Candidatus Brocadiaceae bacterium
CCGCCGATAGCTGATTTCATAGGTCAAAGCGATAGAGTGCGTGCAATTGTCAGGCGGGGTCTTGAACCGGTGATTGCATTCAGCAAACTCCCGGGGACGGTTCCGTGAGGGAATGATCGCATGAGACGGTCCTGTTCGGTTTTGGCGGCATGTCCGCGGTCTCTTCATGCATGTTTCCCCGCCGGCGCTTCGCTCCATTCCAGGATACGGTATGCGGGGGGCGCCGGGATCATTCCGCCAGTGGGTCTGGAAAACTCACAAGGTCGCAACCGGCCTTTGATTTCTCGCCGGCCCCTTTTTTCTTGAGCCACGGGCAGGAATAAAGGCGTCCGTTTCCGGGCACGGCGATTGACTGGGTGAGGGTGGGGTAGAGGTCCCCTTCCGTTTGCAGGTGCCCGTGATCGGCGTAGTCGCCCGTGCGGATGTTGTAGGTCATAAGGTGAATCCATTCAACGAACCGGTTCTCGTCCATTGACTGTTTTTGCGGGTCGCCGCTGAGATAGTAAAGCGTCTCGTTATCGGGTCCGAACTGCAGCGTCAGGTACCCGTAGCGGAACGGCTCGAATTCGCCACTGCGGCGGAGGTTCTCGCAGCATATGCGCTGGATCAGCTCGATGGTGAGCTTTTCCGGATCGAAGGCAAAAAGCCAGCCGCTCTTGGGATGAACACCGTAAAACAGCGCCGAAGGTTCGTGCCAGATAACGATGCGCCAGTTGTAGCCCTGATGCCCGGGCCGGTGCGGGTCCCATTGTCCGAATACGTCCCGCCGCATATCCAGTCCCCGGACGGGCTGAACGCGGTCGGTATCGGGGCTGTAACGCAGTACTGTGCCGTCGGGGTTGGTGAAGAAAACCGAACCGTTACGCTGGTATACCGCGAATGCACGGCAGAGGCAGAAATAACGGTCGCCTTCACCGAGTTCACCGTCGCGCGATACCGGGCCGAGATCCCGCAGGCGGCGGGAATCGAGGTCGTAGACCAGAAAATGACCGCCCGGCCACGTGAGACCGTAGATCCTGCCGCGTTCTCCGTCGGCACCCATCGTGATAATTCCTTCTTTCCGCGGGCCGCGCACGATGTCTTCAGCCTTGCCGGAGGCGATGTCGTAGGATATGATGTGCCCCCCCGGGTAGGGGGAATACCCTTCCGGTATGCTTGCCAGAGTCTCTTTCTCGTCCTCTACGGCAAAAAAACCATAATGGGAGGCGAGGTAGAGTTTGCCGTCCAGTTCGTAAAAGGGGGTGTGGCTTTTTCCCTGCGGCAAGCTCTTGCGTCCGGCTTCTCCGGTAACTTCGCCGAAGTCGAACAGCAGTTCTACGCGATCCGTGTTCGGATCGTAGCGGTAGGTGCGCGCATGCGTATCGATGTCATGGGAGCTGAGCGTATAGTAAATGCGCCCGTCGCCGGCTGTGGTGAGTGAAAAAAAATTCGAATCCGCTTTGCAAAACCCGGAGGGGTGAACGCGTGCGGGAATGGGGCGTCCCTGATCCTGATGTTCCGATGTCATGAGAGTTTTTAACTCCATTGCGGTGGTATGAATACAATGATGCTGTTGTGGTGCATAGCTATACAATACAGCAAACGGACCATGGAATTGTAACATATTCAAAATACTCGCACAACATTGCCGTATTGCCGGGACATGGTATCCATCCGCACCGGGGCTGTTTCATACTGAGCATGACCGATTGCTTTATGTTGCCGTTCATTCGTTCTGATGTTATGATGAGCAGTTGTGCCGGGGGAGAGGGGTCTTGCCGGCCTGAAGGGTGTCCGCATCTGTCTGCATCGCGGAAGCGACAGGCAGGCGCAGGGGGCAGTTTGCCGGGGATCCCGACTTTTGAACGGATATTTGAAGGAGAATCGTCATGCGGAAACTGGTCGTTTCGGGGACAGGATTTTTGGCCGATGGGAAACATTTTCCCTTTACCGGGGTCAGTTTTTTCAATGCGATTTTCAACCCCGCCTTCAACCGTGGGCCGGAGCAACGCCGGCGATGGATGCAGCGGTTCCTCCGCCATGGGATCAACGTGCTGCGGGTCTGGGCGCAGTGGGATGCCCGGCATGCTTTTGTTGATATGGGGCCGGACGCAACTCTGTATGAGCGCGACGGCGGGCTGCGCCAGGCCCATGTGGAGCGGCTGCGGGGGCTGGTTGCGGATGCCGACCGGCTGGGCATGGTGGTGGAGCTGGCCCTGTTTTCTCAGGAAAGCAAGGCGTCCGGCCTTGCGCTTGGAGGCGCCGCAGCGGACCGGGCGGTGAAAAACATGGCGAAAGAGTTGCGCCCGCATCGCAACCTGGTATTCCAGATTTGGAACGAATGCAGCGACCGGGTTCTTGACCATGTGAAGTCGGTCAAGGCGGTCGATCCCGAACGATTGGTGACCAATTCACCCGGCTTCGCCGGCGTGCTCGGCGACTCCGCGCAGAACCGGGCGCTGGACTTCCTGACGCCGCATACCACCCGGGCACATCGGCACTGGCAGATCGCTCCGCGCGAGATCGCCGGGTTGATCGCCGCCTACAACAAACCCGTCGTGGACGACGAACCGGCCCGCAACGGCACTCCGGAGTTTGGCGGTCCGGGGGAACCAACCGATCCGCTCGACCATATTCTGCACATGTACGGGGTCTGGATGGCGGGGGGGCATGTGGTCTACCACCATGACATGTTTCAAACCGGCTACGGCACCCCGAGCATTCCGCCCAACGGCATTCCGGATCCGCAATTCAGTCCCTACCACCGCCGGGTCTTTCGTTTTCTGGCGATGCGCGAGCGTTATTCCCCTTCTGCAGAGAACGATTCATGCCTGCCTGAACCTTTTTGGGGACAAGAGAGGTAGTGCGAATTTCAGCCGTATATCGGGCTGGTCCAGGCCATGTTATCTTCTTCCGTAACCAGGCGGAAATACATGTACTCGCCGGGGCCGATGCCGGCCGCCGAAACCTTCGAACGCACGATTCTCGGGTCGGTGTCGGGCTCAATCCGCTCTGACTCCACTCCGTTTCTGATGCTCACGATGTGCCTTATGCCCTCTTCTGAGGCGCAATTCATCTCGAGAGTTCCGTCCTCCAACGGCCCATCGATGTCGAGGTATATTCGCTTTTTCGTGGTTGCATATGTCTTTCCGTTCTTTATGGCGTCAAAAATATGGCTCCTTGTAAGGGCCGGGGCAAATGCGGCCGTGAAGCCCTGGGGGTAGCTCTGAAAATTCCGGACGGGATAGCTGTCGTTATGCAGATCGTCGCCCGGCCGCCCGTCGTGTATGTCTCCGCCGCCTACGAACCCGAAACGGTACCCTTTATTCAGGGCATCCACCACGTGCCGTCCCGCCTTTTCACCCTCCAATGATCGGATAGGACGGGTATTGCCGCTTTTTTCCGGCAGCTCCGAGCTTCCCCATACCGAGTAAATTTCAACGGCTTTCTCGAACTCGGCGTTCCATCCCTGCTCCCAGTCCACGCCCATTACGGTGTTGGACGTATGATGGGGGATGGCTACGGGATCGAGGTGACGGTTTTTGCAGAGCTTTTTCCATAATTTTTCGAGGGAGTTGCAATCTTTATCCGTACAGCGCAGGGCCGGCCCGCCCGCTTTGCGGAAGTAAACGTTGCGGTGTCCGGGCGCACCGCCCTCTTCCAGGTGGTGCGTCCATTCCTGTCCGTGGAGCGTAACGAACCGGTGCGGCCGGTTGTAGTGGTCGGTGACAAGCTGGAAGTAGTCCCACTGCCGGTCGGTCACGGCCTCCATATGATCGGATATTGCGCCGAAATCGAGGAAACCCTCATCACGGGCGAAAGCATAAAGCTCTTCCGGGCACCGTATGCCGTCGCTGAAAAACGTCTGCCAGTGCGGATCGCCCCAGAAAATGCGCTTTTTCGGCAGCCCCTCTGTAACACAAACCGGGTTGGCTGAAACTGTTAGTCCTGATTCCGGTTCGGTAAGTTTCAGGAAATGGAATCCCGGCCGAAGCCATCTGAAGCCGGGGAAAAACTTGATCGGACGGGTATCGTTGGGAAAAACCCCCTGCGATTCTCTCCTGAAAACGAGCTCGGAAGGCCCTTCAAGGTCCGGACCACCATCAGCAACCAGGCGTCCTTCCCATTCGGGCAGGCAGTTGTCCATAAAGCGTATGTCCCGGCATACGTTCAGATTGAATACGCTCGAAAGCTGCGGTTTGCGATGATTCCACTGCCCGCCGGCGGGGATTTCAACTGGTCCGGCACCGAGGACCTTCACTTTGAGCCGAAACGTCTCGCCTACGCCCAGCCTGGACGGCATAACGCATTGAATATCTGCAGCATCGGACACGGTCGAATCCCCTTGAGCAAGAGTAAAGGTGAGAAAAGGGCATTATGACCGAAAGGGACGGCCGACCGCAAGCAAAAAACGGTAAATATATCTCACAAAGGCACAGGAGCGACAGGAATGGCAAAAATGTGGAATTTTTGATGTTTTGGTTTGCATGGGGCTGCAAAAAAGGTAATACTATGATCAGGAGGAGTTATCAGTTTATCTTCATTGGAGGTCCGGATTGATGCATACGATAATACGATCTCGAGCATTGGTGTGTTTGGTGGTTTTTGTCGTGCTCGCGTCTGCGCCGACGGCGCGTGCGGACGCCTTTCCGGTGTACACCCGGGACAATGCACCGCCGCCTCCGGAGCCGGAGGAGTTGCCGCTGAAAGAAGCGGTTTCGCAGCACGGCATCACCTGGACTTTTGAGGAGCCCGTCCGCGTGGGACGGTTCATCAACGGCGACTACTGGGTGGTCGGGCCGGTCACCGTCGAGGATATCTCCCCACGCCCGCTTTGGGGCGAGGAGGTCGGGGAGCTGATCGACCGCGGCTCGGTGCGGGAAAGCCGGTACGAGGGACGGCAGGCGCGGCACGGTTCGGTGCTGAACGTTCCGGTGACAGGGGCCGGGGGTGGATATAATCGCGGTGGTTACGATAGCCGGCTGCCCAGCGGACGCTATGACCCGGAGCTGTTTGCGCACCTTCCGATCACCATGGAGCCGGGAGATGCTCTGGTCTCGACGATCAGCCGTCCGAACGAGGAAATCACACGCTTTTCCGGTCAGCATGTCCAGCCCGTGCGGGTGGCGGCCGTGCTGAACTGCGTTGCCGAACCCCTGCCTCCGGACGCATTTCGTCCTTCATACACCGACAGCGCCGGGAGCGAGATCTATTTGGCGCGGAATCTGGACCGCGAGTGGCTGCTGACGCTTCCTCGCCCACGCAGCGCACCCGAGACGCTCGATGGTTACACCGACAGGTTCCGGAAACCGTGGCTTGACACCGTATGTTTCGGATTCGCGGCGCCGAGAGAGAATATGCCCCGCTACGGCCAGCAGTTTGCCGAGCGTGTCGGTGAGGCGACGCTGCTGCTGCAGCTCGACTACCCCCAGGAAGAAAAGGAGCCGCTGCTTGTCAACCTGGTGCAGGTCGGCATCGACCTCTGGGGCGTTGCCCGGGCCGGTTACAGGTGGCATGCCCACGGGGGACTGTACAGCGGGCGCAAGTGGTCGATCCTGTTTGCCGGCCTGATGCTCGATTGCGAACGGATGCAGGCGCCGCAAGAACACGCCGAAACTGTGGTCTTTCACGAGGACGAGCAGACGGCGCTGGGGCCGTATACTTACGGGGACGAGACGTTCGAGCGGAGCTGGACGGGGTCGCGTTCCATATTCCTCGGACACAGCCCCTACCTGTCGGGCCGACACGGCGACCGGCACTGGGAGCGCGGGTGGGGACCGATCGAGTTATACCACCCGCGCGACTGGCCCGAACGTGAAGACGGTCTTCCTGCCAGCGAAGGCTACCGTCGCTCAAACACCAGCAGGGCCTGGGTGGGCCAGGCCCTGGCAGCGCGCATCATGCGCGTGGAGTCGGTGTGGAATCACGACGCGTTCTTCGCCTACGTTGACCGCTGGATGACGCAGGACGATACGCCGCAGGTGGAAGCGCTGAAGGAGGCCGGTTTCCGGGACATGACGGACCGGGAGTTCGGCCGATGGCCGCGCCAGGGGGACGTTTCGGGAGCGGCATGGGTGCGGGAGCTGTGGGAAACCTACCGCGATGACCTGCCTGCGCCGGCGAAGAGCACCGAAGAACCCCCGGCTCCGCCGGCCGATGAGACATGGCGATAATCTGCATATTTCCTTGAAGAGGATAAAAACATGCGATCTGCGGGTGAACCGGAGTCTGGAAATGCCAGGGCGAAACGGCTGGTTGGGACGTTCGTTTCCACCGCTGCAACGCTCTGCCTTGCGGGCGATGCCGCTGCTCAGTCTCTGCGGTTGGATGCCGAACAGGCGTTCGAGCGTGGCACGGAAGTCGCCAACGTGCGCTATGACGGCCAGGCCGGCGGCGTGGTGCTGAATATGCGTCGTCTGATCGAAGACGACGGCCCCGGTGTCCGGCCTTATAATGTTCGTGACTGGTATCATCTGGAATTGCCGGAAACCGTAGAACTGGAAGGCGATTTGCAGGCGCTCAAGATTCTGCATCTTGACCGCCCGCAGGTGCTGGAGGCTGTTCTTGCGTTGCACAGCCAGACGGCGAACGCAGAAATCGTTGTCAACGGCGACGTTCTGACCGAACAATCCGGCAGGTATCGTGCGATCCCGCCGGAACTGCTGCGGGAGGGCGATAACGAAATTTTGCTCAGGGCCGGTTCAAGACCGGCGCGGGCCGTCGTCGCTTCGCGCTGGGACATTCTGCGCAACGCACCCGATCGCGCCGGGCGTCCGTCGCGCAGTTTCAGGAGCGACGACGGCGGTCGCAGATGGGAAGAGGTCGGGGGAGAATTTTTTGTGCGGATGCACGTTTTTCAGCACGCGGAGGAGGGGCATCTGGTTTCGCCGGTGATCGACCTCGGCGGTGATGGCGGCGGGCTGACGACGCCGGTGACGGTGGAGGGGTTTGAGGTGAAAGCTGATGCAAGCACGCCCGACGGCACGGAACTGTTGATGCAGGTCCGTACCGGTCCGACGCCCGTGTACGACCGCTCTTTCTGGAGCCGGTGGCAGCCGGTCGGAGAAGCTGTGGCCGACCCCGGGCACCGCTATCTGCAGTGGCGGGCCGTTATGCGCAGCACCGACCCCCTTCGGACGCCGCTGCTCGAAGGTGTGGAAGTGGCGCCGCGGGTTGCCCGCGAGCTTCCTGAGTGGGCCGGGGGGCTGTCTTCGGGGGAGGTGCACAACCCCGAACTCCGCTATACGTCGATCCCTTTTATTTACGAGAACTTTCACCACCCAAAGCTGCGCGAGCTGCGGGAGGAATACGAGCTGGACGAGGTGGTGAAGGGGGCCGACAGCGAATTCGAGGCAATGGTCCTGCTGCGCGACTGGGTGCGGAGAAATTTTTCCTATGATCCTCCGGTGCGCGAATATCCCGACTGGGACGCCGGCGAGATCCTCCGGATCGGCAGCGGATTCTGCGTGCAATCGGCTATAGCGATGATGCAGGTGTACCTGAGCATGGGCTTTACGTCGCGATTCGTGTTCGGTTTCCATCCCGGCCCCGATGCCGGTCATGAGGTTGCCGAAGTGTGGTCCAACGAGCACGACAAGTGGGTGCTGATGGATCTTCCGGGCGGCTTCCATCATGTCGAGCCCGAAAACCATATTCCGCTGAGCATGATGGAGATCCATGAGCGGATGATTTCCGTTTATTACGGTGATGATAAGATGATAACGGCGGCCAACCGGCCGCGTGAACCGCTCGGTACGGACCAGATTATCACGGTGACCGGTGCGGATATCGAGCCGGATCCTGAGGTGCGCAGGGTGCGCGACCTTGAGCCGGCCAGGTCGCCGCGCTGGAACCGCTGGGCCAACATGCGGATGATGCCGCGCAACGACTTTTACTCGCGCCGTTACCCGACTCCCTATCATCAGGGGTTTGGCTGGGATTGGTCGGAGTATTTCGTCTGGCACACGCCGCAGCATCCCCGGTCCCAGTTTTTGCGATACAGCAACGTTACCGAGCGCCGGTCGGACTGGGAGTGGACTCTGAACCGGGTGCGTTTTGATGTCGCTCCGCTGCCGGGTGAGCCCGGCAGGGTGCGCGTGCAGATGGGCACCGGTACAACGCCTGGTTTTGAGAGATACGAGGTGCGCACCGGTGACGGCGAATGGCGGGCCGAGAGTCCGTCGTTTGTGCTTGGGCTGGATGAGGGGTGGAACCGCATCGAAATGCGGGTCCGCAACTCGGCCGGCGTTGCTGGCGCTGTCAGTTACATCGAACTGAACTATCTGCCCTGAAACCGGCCCGCTGTGTGATGGTTCTTATCGGGTGCAGACCTGCCCCGCATATTTCATAAATCTAAGAAAAAATTAATATAATGGATGTAACAACAGCATGATAAGCAGCTTTCTTCAGGGCTTCAGTTTTACCGGTGTGTATCTGCCCCGGACAAACGGAAGATGGCCTGCCTGCAGCAGGCAGGCCCTGCGGGCGTGAGCGAAAGCATTTCCCCTGGCCTCTTTTGAATGAGCCCCGGAGGCGCGTGACAACCTTTGCATCCGGATTTTGTTTCGCCCCTTGCGGGGCTGGCTGTATTGCGTGTGCCCCGTTACCCCGGGCTTCCTCCGGTCACCCGGGGCTATCGTTGAGATCGGCCCTCCGGGCCTGAGCACGGGCAGGCGGCGTTTGCTTTCTGCCGCATCTGCACCACGGGAGAACTCGTGAAAAAGCAGGCTATGGTCACAGGAGATCCGGCAAATCCTGCGTTCGCCGGACTGGAAGTTCGTGAGAACAGCAGGCAAGCGTCCCCGCGCATGGAAATTGGCCGATGGCGCCCCGATTACAGCATGTCGCATCACGTTTTTGCTTGACGTTTCCCTGCCGCTCGATTATCATCGTTTATGGTGGCAACGGTCCATCGGGCCGGGGCGAGAACCGGGTCCGAACCATAACGGGACTTTTTCGACCGGGCCAAACCTTGAAATAGGGAGGTGATTTTATGCATGCTATGAAGATGGTCACTGACAGAAAAGACCGCCCCGACGCTTGTGCCTTCACGCTGCCGGAGCTGGTGGCGGTCGTCCTGGTTGCTGTGCTGCTGGTCTCGATCCTGGCTGCCGGCGGGTTGCAACGCGTGCGCGAGGAGGCGCGAAGATCGCAGTGCGAGGACAACGTCCGGCGTATAGGGCGTGCGATCGACCGATACGAACGCGAGCATGAGGGCCTGCCCGATACCCGCATCAGCGGCCGCAGTTTCGAGGAGCTGCACCTCGGGGATTACCTCGAGGACCCCGGCCTCCTGAGTTGCCCGTCGAACAGCGTGGAGGTCGAGCTGGAGGACGGGGGAAGCGCCGAGAGCATGAGCTACTACATCGACCCCCTCACGCCCTACCGCCGTCACCCGGGTCGGGCGCTGCTGGCCGACCGGAACCTCCGACCGCGCGAGGAAGGTCTTGCGCCATGGACGGAGAACCACGGCCCCGACGGGGTGAACGTGCTGTTCGTCGACGGCTCGGTGCGGTTCACGGCCCCGAACGAGGAGGGCGAGATCGGCAACCCGCACCTCCGGGGCGTGGACGACAACATCTACCTGGCCGAAACGGATGCGCATCCCGAGGATGCGTATATTGCCTACGAACAGGACACCTGGGAGATGCACGGGGTGAAGATTTTTTGGGAGCCGGGCAAGCATCAATGGACGGTCCCCGGCGGCGGGGACGACGGCTCGTCCCCCGTGATAGTGCACGGCGCCGGGGAGGAGGACGAAGATGAGGATGCGGAGGAGGGTGAACCGGACGATTCAGCACCCTGAGCCCGTGGGTCGTTTGGCAGGAATGAAATGATTGCCATACCACAGACTCAGCAAGGGCTTCTCAGCAAAAAATTCATCGGCTCATCGCACAAGCAGGAGGGCAAAATGCCGTTGCTCGAGCACTGGCATCACATCCGTAGTCCTGAACCTGGGCCGATCAACATTTCCCTCTGACCGGAGCTTATCCATGATCATTTTCGGGCAAAACAGGATGACGGTTGCATTGTGGCGGTTCTGCTGTGGACTTTTCATACTTTTCATGCTGACCGCGGCCGCCGGC
>PUMZ01000114.1 GCA_003551565.1 Candidatus Brocadiaceae bacterium
AGAATTCGTCATTCATGTCATCTGCCATATGCATTCTCCGTATCTATCAAGAGCGAGGATGAGTGGAACCACGCGTCTATTTATACCGGATTCCCCGAGCGGCGTAAAATGCCGAAGGCGAGACGGGGGCAGGCAATCATTCCGCTTCAATCGCAGCCGATAATGCCTCTACCCCTTCAAGCATATCGTCTCTGTCCGTGGCTGTTGTCGGGCATATCCGCTCTCTGATATTATCACCGGGGGTTAAATCAACCCATGTTCCCTGGCGCGTCTTACATCATCTTCGGTCAACTGAGGAGACCGTTGCGAGCTCTCCCTGCTGTCCCGCAGGGGGGGCAGATGCTCGTTTTCGAGGTGTGGGGTCTGGTGCTCCCGCTCAATATAGGCGGCTATATCGCGCCAGCCGAAAATCCATCTGCGCCCCGCCCTGCGAAAACCTATCCTTCCGCCTAATCCCAGTGAGCGTAGCGTGGAAACGCCAATGCCGAGGATTTCAGCTCCTTCCGTCAGATTCAACCCACCGCGCAATGTCTCAGGCTCAACGCCCAAGAAATCTGCAAGTTCGCCGATGGTGTTGAATTCTGTCATAACTATCACATATCTTATTGTTTATCTCAATGCAAAATCGCGCTCTAAAGCCAGCAATAACTCTTCTCCCCAGCTCGTGAGCGTCGTTATTTCATAGTCTGCTGGCCCTTCAGTCGCCAGCCGCTCCACCTCTCCGGACAAGCCCGTCCGCTCGACTTCATCTCGGATCAGGTGCAAAATCTTCCTGGCATCGTTTTCGCTCAGTGAGACGACGGTAAAAAAGGCGTGAGCCTTCGAGGCCAGCAGCAGCGGGTGAGCGTGCATGCATGACGGAATAAACCGCGGACACGAGCGGAGGAGCGATGTGTGCAGCCCCAGCGAGAAAAGAGCTGCCCCATCCTGTCCCTGAAGTTCGTCGGCGACGTTCCACAGCATGGAGGACAGGGTTCCCCAAAAAGGGCTTTTCAGCAGTACCGCCCGGGCAAGCGCGTGACTGCTACTGAAGATACACGTAGGCATTGGGTCCTTCAGGCTGGAAAATGACGATGTATTATCGACTCGCAGCAGTTTCGACATCCGGCAGTAATAGGAATACATTCGCGACTGAAGTCGCCGCCTTTCCGCATCACCGGCATTTGGGTGGAAGAGGGCGGGGGCTATGCTGGCGAAAACCTTGATTGCCTGTCGCCAGGTGAATCGGCCTTCGGGGGTTGAGACCTCTTCCAATCCTTCCCGGACCCGCTGCAGCAAATCGTCTGTCGGGGAACTCTGGAACCTGGCCTCTTCATCAGGCGGACTGACAGGCCACGGGACCCCCGCCAGCAACATCCCCACGCTAATGCGTTCATCCGCCCCGGCATCGAGTTGTCGGTTCAGGGTGTCGTATATCTGGAACCAATCCTGATGCCGCCTGCGGAAAATCTGTGCCCACTCGTGATACAAAATCTGGCAGTCTTCGAGGCTATCGGGGAGTTCGAGATCCTTTGCTAGTTGATGTATTTCTGAGAGGACACCTACAAACCCCTCCGCAGCCTCCCAGTTGCCGTAAAGCCAGGCGTGTTCATGAGACTCGATGACAGCCGGCAACAGTCGCCCGAGGTCGAATTTCTTGCGCAGATGATCATTCTCAGGCATGCATTTATCTGTCATGATGTGTCTTCCGTGGACGATAGACGTTCCAGCGCGTCTTGCATTTCGCCTATGTCGGTCGTTGTATAGTAACGCGTCATCAGCTTGGAGCTATGCCCCAGAATTGCTTGTGCGACACGCTCCGGCACCTTCTCCTTAGCTAAAAGGGTAGCGCATGTGTGGCGCATCCGGTGGAAGTGGAAGGATCTCAGCTCCGGATGCTTCTCCCGCAGCCTTCGGAGCCTGTTTTGAAGTGTGGACGGCGTGAATGGCTGCCCGTTGATCCCCCTGAAAACATGTGTTTCGGGTGTGATATCGCCGGTTCTCTGCTGTTCTATGAGCTCGACAACGCGAGAGCAGAGAGGGATCTTACGTGGCCGTCCTGTTCGGTCGCTGGTTTTATGCTTGTGCAGCGTAAGCGTGGCTGGTTCGCTGAAGTCGATATCGCCCCACCGAACGTTGGTAATTTCCCCGACTCGCATGCCAGTCCACAGCAGAGCCTCACAGATATCCCCCAGAGGCTGCGACTCGCGGCAGAGTTCAATGCATTTTTTCGCCATTGCCGGGGGCATGGACAGGCTTTCCACGTGATCGGGGGCGTTCACATGGCTGCTCACTTTCTCGACGCCTGAAAGCTGATTGTTCTCGACCAAATTTTGCCTTACTCCCCAATTATACATCCGCTTAACTGACACGATCATTATGTTGATCGTACGGGAGCGGTAGCCAGCCTCCACCATGTCAGCCTTCAGTGCCTCGATATCGCTCGGGCTCAGCCCAAGAGCGGTTTTATCCCTATACCGCCGGATTACGTATTTGAGACCGTCGCGGCTGGTTCGCCACGTAGCATGGGCTCGATTGGCTTTCATCCAGTCCAGGTGCTGGCTGGCGAATCTCAACAGGGGGATAGAGTCTGATCTGCGGGCCGCTGGCGCAACCTCATCGCGTTCTGCAGAATTTAGTTCTTCGTGGAATTCCGCCATCTTTTTATGGAACATCACTTTAGCTTTCGCCTTATCCCGTCCGAGATAAAACTTTTTCCGTCGCCCGTCCTTTAAAGTGACCTCGGTACACCAGCACTGACGCGTCTCATACCACCATATGTCTGCCATTGCCTTTTCCTCCTCCGCTATCAAAATACTATCATATTTTTACTATCAATTGATACTGACGGTCGCTGATAGCGAGAAAGAAATGATTGCGAGCAGGACAGCAAAGATTTTTTCAATAACGGTTTATGCCTCATAAAGAGAGTGGTGCTAGTGTGGAGATTCGAACTCCAAACCTGCGGTTTACAAAACCGCTGCTCTGCCATTGAGCTACACTAGCACGCCCCATTCCAAAGTTTCAACAACCCCCGGAATGCCTCTCTGACGCCCGCTTCCGGTGGAGAGGAGTGCCGGTCGGCTCCTTTCCGGAGAAAGGAATCGGCGGCCCCCGGGAAGAGTATGCCGGTCCGTGCTCTGGAAGCCGACCATTGCCACAGGTTCCATTCTACAAAAAGAACTGCACGGAAGGCAAACCGATCCTTACGGTGGTTCGCAGGATGTAACGCCTGCCTGAATGCGTCTGTTGAAGGATAAAGATCTCAGGTTCTCAGGAGTGAAAAGCGCTCCGGAGCCAGGAAACAATCCAGCAACCGTTGCTCTGAGAGCGCCCCGACCACTCTGGTTGTGTCCGAACATGCGACCTCATCGTATAACGACCCGAGACTCCTGCCGTATTTTGCGAGAGAATACTCTTCCTCTATTTTTTTCCTGTTGTTATCGATGGCTTTGCCGGGCGGTAGAATCAATCTTCCGGGCTCCATCGCTGTTCTGTCCCGGGGCGTTTCCTTCATGTGCGTAATGATCTTCTCCTGCAGCGGCTCGTCCAGCCGTCCGAAATCCACCATATCACCTTCCACAAAGCTGCGCATGACCCGATCGACCGTTCCCGGGCCGACCCTGCGTTTGTAGTTTCGGTAGAAATCCTCGATCCGTGCCTGGATCCGGGACCGCAAAACGTCCGTGCCGATGGGGCCGAGCGGGACCAGCAACCGGTCGTAAAGATTGGACAGATCAATGCCTTTGGAACCGAAATCCGCTGTTATCTCCGGCAGACGCCGCCCGCAGAGCGCCTTCCCGGCCAGGAAAGGTTCCAAAAAGCAGAGTCCGAACCCTTCTGCAACGCTTGTGGTCAGGATGCTGTGGGCGCTTGCGAAAAGATCTTCGAACGCGATTCCCGCCGTCCTGCCCATCTCAAAGCGAACGGGCAGCTCCAGCCTCTCGCTGAAGCCCACCCATCTGTCATAGACATCTTTCTGCTCGGGATTTTCCGGGCCCCGCGTCAGACCAAACCGCAGCGTGTCCCCGGCGACAGCCGCCCAGAGCAGAACTTCGCCCACATTCTTGCGCCTTATCCCCCTGGTGGGATACAGGACCAGGTTCGACGGCCCGGTGCGGGGCGGATCAGCCTCCGTCCGGTCTCGGGCGCCGAAGCTGACCGGATTGGGAAGAAAGTGCAAGTTTTCTTTCGAGGCCCCGGCGGTCTCCATGAAACCGGCATCCCTGCGGTTGATCAGGGCGTAGTGCACGTGGCCGGCTGCAGGATACAGTTCACGGCCAAGCCGCTCGGCGGCGCCGCGGCCCGGACCGGCAAGGAGATCGCGGTAGAGCTCCGGCCTCCCGTCCTCGGCGAAATCATGTATTTGCAGCAGGACGGGAAATCCCTGTCCGGCGATCATGCTGACCGCGGCGGGCAGTGCGGGGTTTTTGCCGAGCGAGTGGTTGTGGAAATGCCACAGGTCGGGCGGCTTCCCAAAGAGCCGACGGGCGGCCTCCATAAGATTGGCAGCGAGCTTCTCGCTCAAATCGCCGTCCGGTTCGCGCCTGTATTGGAGTTCGGGAACAATCGCTGTGGCAACGTCCCCGTCCAGGGGCGGCGCTGCCCGGCCGCCTGCACCCTCTCCGGTGAGCACAGCCGCGTGGACGGGCGAATCGGCAAGTGAAAGGAGGGCGTTGTCGATAACGCGCCGCACCCCACCGGTGCGAAGGTGGTAATGCACGACCGCTACGTTGAGTTTGTTGTTCATGGCGCCATAGTCGCAAGCGAAACCTGTCGTTGCTTCAGAAAATATGCGAGGTCAACATCAATGCCTCCGGCGGCCGGTTGGAGTTTGCACGACCATTGTTCCAGCTCCGCCGTTTTCCAGCACCTGCGGGCCGAGCTCCCTGACCGCTACGAATGGGTTGCCCTTCAGCTCCTCCGCCAGCCGGGGTGATTCTGTCGAGGTGTTCCCCGAGACCGCCCGGGTGGTTGAAGAGGCTGCCATCGCGCGAACCGTCCAACAGCAAGACCGGCTCGCCCTTGTACTCAAGAAGAACGGATTCTCCGGCCATGGCCGGAGGCGGCCCTCATCAGCATGCGCGGCAAGAGGCGCGTCCATCCACCTCCGCCAGACCCTTTGTTCCGGAAACCGCACAGCTCTTCATAAGAAACTCTTCAATCCCGTTTCTACTCATCCTCCTGCTGATCGAGGGGCTCCAGCTCCCAGATACGCAACTCCCATCCGTCCAATTCTTCTTCATAGACATCCTGGTCGGTCTCAATACGGTGATCGGTCACAACATCCCGGAGATTGCGTTCCGTACCCAGGCCTTCGGCACGCAACCGAACTCTCTGGCGTTCGTCGATGCCGTTGATGAAAAAGACATAGTCCCGTCCCTCATGGCGTCGCGTCGTGTAGTCGACGATGCCGTCCAGCCCCTCCACTTCAACTTCCACAGGGGAATAGGAATCGCTCAGAACGGGTGCGAGGCGCCGTATAAGCTGCGTCTCACGCATCAGAAATTCTTCCTTCCGGGCCGGTATCTGTGAAAACACAAAGGGTTCGAAGGAAATGGGGAATATGCAGATTCCATCGGCGCCGTTTATCAACGAGCCCCAAATCTGGAAGCGGAATTCCGCCGTGGTGGGCGCCTCGAAAGATTCCGTCTCCGTCGATCTCCTCGGCCTCTCCTCCTCCGTGTACATCTTCCACTCATGGGGGTTTATGCTCGGCCAGATGCTCACTTCTCCCTCACGACCGGCCTCCTCCGACAGTTCCCGCAGGCGCTGTACAAGCATGACAGGATATCTGACGTCACGCCCTTCTTCGTGAAATATCTCGGGCCAGACGTGCGAGACGATGACATCGGCAAGAGCAATCATTTCCCGGTAATGGTCCGTGTCCTCACCGGCAAGGATATCATGTGCACGGAAGTTCATCACCACCACCCGGCGCTCATCCCGATCCCGCATCCGTGAGCGCAGCCATTGCACGTATGGGCGGGACTGAGGAACATTGTAGCCCCAGAGCGCAGGATATTCGCTCAAATCCGCCCTGCTCCCTATAAAAGCCCCCATCCCATGCTCTTGGGCGGACGCGAGGTACTCGCGGGGATCCGTCCGGGGCGCCATCAGGCAGTCCAGCCCCAGGTGCCGATTGTAACCGTGCTGCCGGATCGGTGCATGCCATACGCTCAGCGGAATTGTCGGCTCCCCGTCGACATAAAACTGTCCCCTCTCTCCGATGTGCGTCTCTGTCCCTGCGGCGTGAATTGCCGAGGCAACGAAAACCATCCATATTGCTACCCTGATCAGATTTTTCATCCATTGGCTCCTTCTTGTCCGGTATGCCGGCATTGTGATCCTCGTTGACCTGTCAACCCCGGGAAGATTCTCTCCCTCAGGTGCGTACGTACAGGCAGGCGGGAGTTTGCTTTCTGCCACATCGGCACCAGGGACAACCCGATATAAAGGGGGATGGGTTACGGAGAGTCCAGGGCAACGCGGAACCCGAAGCGGTACTGGTTGTGGGGCATGTCCCCGTAGCGGCTTGCCGAGCGGCAGTATCTGGGACTGTTGGACCAGGAGCCGCCCCGCACAACACGGCGCACGCCGGTGTCCGGCCCCGTCGGGTCGGTGACCGGCTCGGACGGATAGTCTCCAAACCAATCCGCACACCACTCCCATACGTTCCCGTGCATGTCATACAGGCCCCAATCATTCGGCTCCTTGCTTGCCACTGGGTGTGTTTCGTTATCGCTGTTGCCGCTGTACCAGGCATAATCGCCCAGCTGTTCCGCATCATCTCCGAAATAGAACTGCGTCTCCGTTCCGGCACGGCAGGCGTATTCCCACTCGGCTTCCGTGGGCAGCCGGAACGTGCCCTCCCCACGCTCACTCAGTTTTTCAGCAAAACCGACGGCATCGTCCCATGACACTCGTTCCACAGGGCGGTTCTCTCCTACGAAAAAACTTGGGTTCTCGCCCGTCATCCTTTCATACTGCGCCTGAGTTACGGGTGTTTTCGCCATCCAGAATCCTTCGGTGAGGCGCACCTCATGAAGGGGGTGTTCCCTTTCATACCAGCTTGCTCTCCGCTCGTATTTTTTTGCCGCCTCCTTCGGGCTGAGCCGTCCGCCCCGCATGTACTCGCCCGGCGGTATCCATACGAACTCCATCTCGACGCCCCCGCCGAGGTCAATGGTCATTGCCTCGCCCGCCTCAGGTTCTTCCTGTACATCGCCATTTACGTCACCGTAGGCGTAAAAACCCGCCATAACAAAGGCAACCAGCATGCATATTCCCAGGGCCGTCCATTTCGTTTTCATTGTTTTTTCTCCGGTCAAATAACCCAATCGGATTTGTCGGATAACTCCAGTTAAAAGCGGGGCTTTGGGTGCAGATGTGATCGTTGCCCCCCCGCCACAGACAACAGCCGTCCTGTTGCAGGCGAGCAACTCGCGCGGTCTGAAACACCTTTAGCGGTTGCTGATTTCATTATAATCAACTTCAGAATATATGCAAGTGAACGTGCTGCTCCCCGGTGAAGGACGGAGCGATCGGGCTATCGCGCTAATTTCACGCGTGCCAGGAGCGTGGCCGAAAAAATTAAAGATTGCGATTGGCAAGGGCATTCTGTCGTCTTTTTCTTGAGCCCGCGAAACGGGCGAGACATTTTTAGCCCCGGGTGACCGAAGGAAACCCGGGATGGATTGGACCGGGCAAATCACCCACGGATGGCCTCGCCAACGGCAAGAGCCGCTTTTGGCGGCTGCCAGCTTCGCTGGCGCGATCCGCTCCATGAAGCTGCACATCTTTACACCCCGGGCTCCTTTGGTCGCCCGGGGCTACGCTTGAAGCGGCCTTTCAGGCCTTTTCGGCCACGCCCCCAGCCTGCATTTCTCACAAAGCAACCAGCGCACATGTTCCAGAATCCGTCCGTTCCGTTTTCGTGTTCGCTCCAGCTTATCGCTTGCCTCAATTGCTTTTAATCTCGTCGACCAGCTCCATCAGGCTCTTACCATACTTCAGGTACTGGTTGTAGCCATCGCCCTCAGGGCAAGTTTTATCTCCCTCCGGAATTATACCGCCCAGATGAGGCTCAATAGAGACTCCACCGTTATACCCCCTGCTTTTGAGGTCGGAAAGCACATCTTTTATCATGGCGTCTCCTTCGCCCGGAAATGTGTACCGTATCTTCCTGCCCGACGCCCTCTCCACGTCCTTGACATGCACGCAGGCGATATGCTCCCGGACCTCCGTGTAAAAATGCCATGGGTTGTGGTTGGCAATGACCGGATTAGCCGTGTCCCAAAGCAGTTTGAAAGATTCTGACCCCACCGACTCAAAAACTTCGATCGTCTGCTCCGGGCCCTGACCTGTCCAGCCCGCGCAATTCTCAAGGACAAGAACAACTCCGGCATCTTCAGCCAGGGCGGCAAGCTGGGAGAGGCGCTTCACGGCCTCGATTCTCCATTCGTCCTCGGGCCATCCGGCGTTTGAATAGCTCATTGTGCGTATGTACTTGCAACCCAGAAGTTGCATCCTGGGGCATGCACGTTTGAACTCCTCAATGTCTATGTCCGGATGCTGGATAATCGGTCGGGACCAGTGGCAGAGCTGAGAAACGAAATCGGAAACTTCCATTCCCGCCGATAAGATTTTTTCGGCAACGACTTCAAAAACTTCGTCACAAAGATCGGCAGCATTCAATCCGTCAACATTCCTTAACCCGAGATGCTTCCATCCCAGTTCCTGGTGTGCTCTGATCTGGGTATCAATGCTCTGCCCTGCTTCATCAGCGATACCTGAAAAATACATTGATATTCTCCCCGCTTGTTAGAAATCATTCCCGTTTGGATCAAGCTTTGCTTTTCAAAATTCGAATCTCCCGCACATGTTCAGCAAAAAGACGGGTGGCGGGAGGAGGCAGATTATAAATGCCGATCAGATCATATCCGAAAGCACCACTATAACCCATCGCACCGGGGGCGGACCGCCTGTGTTCACATTCAGGGAGAGAGAACCGATATCAACGATATCGAACGACCCCTCTTTGCTTCCGTCCAGGTGGTGTTCACTGACAGGTCGCAGGACAGTATCTCGCCGGCTTTTTTTATAGATGGATACGAAAAAAGAATTTAAATATCCTCCCTGTGCCGCCCACAGGAAACGCCCGGGTCTCCTCATGGGAATTCCTTTGATCCATCTGCCCTCCATCCCCTCCCAGCCCGCCATGATATTCCGTTTTTTGAAGGCGACCATTGCTTTTGATGACTCGATAGGTACCTCGTCCCTCCCAACCACACCCCGGTCCTCATCAATCTGCGCATCCTGAAAAGGTATCCTCATTATAAAGCTGCATCCGGCACACTTGGCTTTCTTTCCCCCCGCATGGTCCGGAACCCTGTATTCTCTCTTGCAGCCGTGACATTTAACGAAAATGACCATTGTCATCCGCCGAAAAAAGGCCTTGAACAGGCTGAAATCTGACTTTCGTTGCAAGCAAAACAATCATCCTGCGCATATCTGGTATGCGTTCCGTTACGCGAACCCTGCAGAAAAACAATACCCCCCGGGAAAATCGAAGGGGGAAGAAAAACGGCGGGTGGTTCTGGAGCCGCAGCGGGGAAGGCAAAACATGCCTTCGGTTTTTCCGGGTGTGGATCGCATTGGAACCGCTCTCTCCATAACTGCCGGCCTCCAAAGAAGGAACCCAGCTTGTCCGGCCTCCAACGAACAATTGCACCGCGCGGCTGCTAATGTCATTATACGCCATATAAGCCCGATGTCAAGGGCGTCTTTTGGCAAAGTAAAGGAAAGAGCGTTCAGCACTCCTGTGACCTATCCCAAATTGTGTCATTTGGCACATGGGCCAAAATGTGGTAAAAAAACAGTCTCCTTTCCTTCTTCCCGGGAGCCACATTATGCTCAAGATGACACAATTTGAAAATGAAAGACAAAAA
>PUMZ01000370.1 GCA_003551565.1 Candidatus Brocadiaceae bacterium
AAGCTGATTCCGGAGGTGCAACAACTTTTAAGTCTCTCAGCCTTATCTGTGTTCATCTGTGTTCATCTGTGGTTCTATTGATGTTTATAGCACTGACCCACGTGGTTCAGTGAATATATACTTTCTTCCGCCTGAGCAGTCGATCATGTCGCACAGAGCGCAGGCGTCGCGCCTGCACAATCCGATGGCATGCAGAACCGAACGCGGGCGGGAATGGCCGGGGCAAAACCGGTAGAATTATATTGCAGGGAGAGATGCCATGGAAGAGACAAAGTTTGAGATTGCCGACCTCGAAGAGGCGTATCGCAGCGGCGATACCGAAAAAATCATAAGGATATGTGAATCCCTTCATCCGGCAAATATAGCGGAAGCGCTTATGACTTTGGAGCCCGGAGAAATCTGGGGAATCCTTTCTTCGCTCTCCGGGGACAGGCTGGCCGAGATTTTCTTCCGCCTCGAAGAAGATGTGCAGGTGGAGATCGCGAAATCGCTCTCCCACCGCGAGCTGGCGTCTCTGGTAACCGTTATGGCGCCGGACGACAGAGTGGATCTGCTCAAAGCCTTGCCGGAAGATCAGCAGCAGACCCTTTTTTCCGTTCTCGCCCACGCCGAGCGTGAAGACATACGCCGGCTCGCCTCGTTCCCCGAGGGGACGGCCGGTGCGGCCATGACGTCGGATTACGCCATGCTCTCCCCCCACCAGACCGCCAGCAACGCCATAGAAAAGGTGCGCCGCGAGGCCCCCGATAAAGAGACAATCTATTATTGTTATGTGGTCGGCCCCGCAAGAAAACTGCTGGGATTCGTATCGCTCAAAGACCTTATACTCGCTCCGGCCGACAAAACGGTTGAAAATATGATGCAGCGGGACGTGATCTCCGTCCGGGCCGACGAGGACCAGGAAGAGGCCGCCCGCAAGATCGCCGAATACGACCTGATCGCACTGCCGGTGGTCAACGAAAACGATGCACTGCTCGGCATAATCACCGAAGACGACGCCATCGATATCATCGAACAGGAACACACCGAAGACCTCGAGAAGTTCATGGCCATCAGCGGTGAACACCAGGCCGGTTCCTACCTGAGACAGAACGTTAAACGCCACTTTCTTAATCGCGTGGGCTGGATTGTGGGACTGGCGCTTTTGGGCCTGGTCTCGGGAAGGGTCGTGATGGGGTTCGAAGTGGAACTTGAGCAACTGGCGATCCTGACATTTTTCATGCCGATGGTGGCCGACACGGGCGGAAATATCGGCAGCCAGACCGCCACCGTCATCGTGCAGGCCCTGGCACTCCGCGAAATATCCATCGGTGACGGCCTGCTGATAATACTGAAAGAATTTCGCATCTCACTGCTGCTGGCTCTGGTTCTGGGCACGTTGGCCTTCGGCAACGTTTTTATATTGTCGATGGGGTTCGATATTCCCGAAGAATTTGCCCTGCATAACGTGGCGTTCGCCATTGCCCTGGGTCTGACCCTGCAGGCAATATCCTCCGCCATCATCGGCGCGGTGCTTCCGCTCCTGGCCACAGCATGCGGGAAGGACCCCGCGGTGGTGGCCAGCCCCATGCTGACGACCCTTGTCGACCTGACCGGCCTGCTGATATATTTCTCCACCGCAACGATTGTTCTGGGCCTCTGATCGCCATAAAAAAACAGGACATCCCGTCCCGCTTGCATTACGGCCCGGAACCGCATGCGTGGCATTCAAAATGACAACAACCGCGGCATTTTGAGAGGTTATTGCGCGGCGCCCTCCGCCGTGTTGACCTTTGCCAGGGCGGCAGCAGCCTTCCCCAACAGCGCCTGTTCAAGGTTCTCGCAGGGGGCCATGGCGGTTTCATAAGCGCCCTGTTCCTGCCCCTTATCGGTCGGGATGTATCCCGGATATTGGTTTGCAAGCGTGACCACCACGACATGCTGCGCGGGGCTGATGCCCCGCAGCATGGCGTTGAATTCGCTGAAAACTTCACCCGGCGCCGCAATCACTACAAGCTCCCCCGCCCGGACCGCCATCACTTCCGCTTCCGTTGTATCCCCCGCGTTTCCGCGTCCCTTCTTGCCATCGCGCGTCCGCACGATGCTCCACGGCTCCGAATGGGCCGCCACCGGCACATTTTCGATCGGTTGGAGCTCTTCCAGAGCCTCCAGCACCACCCCGGCCAGCGCCTCACCCATCGCCTTCGGATACTGCTCGCCGGACCGGATGCAGATGCGGGGGTTGATGTTTCCGCATGCCGCCGTCGCGAACATAGCCTGCTCCACGCCGGTTTCGGCCTCAATGCGGTCTTTAAGGTAGCTCACGTAATCTCCGCTGATCTCCAGGCTGGAGGGCCCCAGTGTGACGGGGTGGCAGCCGTAGTTGACGATAATCGCTTCGAGCTTGCCTCCTGGGCGGCGGACGGCGACCAGCAGGAGCGACGGATCGGTATATCCCGGATGATTGCCGTCCGCGTCTTCCCATTCATTGCCCCACGAACCGTCTTCATTCCGGACCCTGCGGTTATGTATCAGATCGTCAGCTTCGCTCCAGGCCACTTCAAATGTCCCGGGTTTTGCATCGTCCCGCGCTCGTTTCACCAGCGATACCAGTGACTCTTCAAGCCCTTCCAGGTAGATTCTGTCCACTTCTTTCATTTCCTCGCCGCGTCCGAACGCGACGGTTGCCGGTCCGGAGTGCGTATGCGTTCCGGCAAGGATGATGGACGAAGGCTCCAGGCCGGCGGCCTTTCCCATGGCGGCGCGCACCCTGGACGAGATTTCTCCGGGGAATCCGATCAGATCGCAACAGACCAGAGCCCAGCTTTTTCCCTCCTCCCCCAGGCATACCAGCGCTTCCGCCCGCAGGTGGTGTCCCACGGCCTCTGCCTGCCGGGCCCTGTATCCTGCCATCTCCACGCCTGCCGGCGGGGTGATGTCCGCACTCGCCAGACCGATATGCAACGCCTTTTCATCTGTTCTCAAAACATCCTCCTTTGTCAAAATAGATATGTATTTCAATGCATAATCTGCTAATAAGTAGCATAATGTTGCCCGTATCGCCAGGCCGTAGATATTCAGCAAACCACGTAGTTTCCCCACCGTGCCCTGTGCCGGTGGAATGAAGATTATTAGCTACAGCAGGCATAACCAACGCGTTCCGCCGTGCCTCCGCACGGGAACGGTCTGAAATATCGACACTTAGCTCTGAATCTTCATCCTGCCGGAACCAGCGTATCAGATAACGGTGGCCCGGTGCGCACCCGACGAACCACTTACTCTCCAATGACCAGCCGGCCGCAGTTTCTCGCGTCGTTCCAGTAAACAAAGTTCGGCTGGTGCGGGATCAGCAGCACCTGCTTCGCCGACCATCCCGCCCCGTAAAGGTTGGGAGTTTTATCCACATCACTGATTTCCAGAAGGAAACCTGTGGATCCTCCCGGCCCGACGCCGAGTTCGGCCAGGGGCGCAGTTCCCTCGACCACGTAGCCGGTATCGGTCCGGCGGCACGTATATTCGAAGCCGGCGCGTCCCCGCCCGGACGTTTCAACGGCGCCATCAAACGGCAGGGTCACGGTCCCCCTCAGGTCGTGCGGTACGCTTGCCGGCCGGCTCCAGTCGAGATAGCCGCCGTCGGTGCTCAGGCGTATCTGGAAACTGTCGGAACGGCTGAAGGTGCGGTTCCAGCGGTTCCACGAGTCCTCGTAACGGACGACGTCCGCATCGCGGACCTCCACGCCCACGTAAAGTGTCGTGCCGTCGTGTGCCAGCCGGAGCCGGGCCGAAAGGTCTTCGGGACCGGACCAGGAGTTCGGGAAATAAAGATGCCCGGCCAGGTATTCGCCGCCGTCTGCAAGGAGGTCGGAGGCATCTTCGGGCCAGGAATCAAGATCGCCGGCAAGCTGCGGAGCGCTGTCAACTCGCGGAGCGGTCAGCACCGGCGGATCGAGTATGTCACGCCGCAGTTGCAGTTCGTTGACCAGCCCGTCGCCGAGGGTGATGTCGGCGGCATGCGGCCTGCCAGCGGCCAGTTTCGCGGCGGCCTCGTCAGCCACCTCCAGGTAGACCCCGGGTGCGGCCCGGGCATCCAGCGCACCGACCTCGGCATGCAGGTCCCTGAGCCTGGCGATGCGCCGTTCGATAAAACGGCTGTATTCTCCGCTGTGCCGGACGCTCACCTCCGGCGCCGCCTCCCCCCCGTCGACCAGGCTCTTCAACTCATGCGGACCGATTTCCACATCCAGTCCATCCACGGTGAGGCCGGCGGGAAACGGCGTAAGGTTGATCAGGGCGATGTAACGGCGGCCGTCGTAACGTATCCAGCGAACCCGGACGGTGTCGGGCGTTGCCTCTTCCAGATCGGTCATCTCCACCGGGGGAAGTTTGCGGAACTCGCGGGCGAACCGCCGGGCATGCGCCTCCCAGCCGAAGAAACGGTTGTTCCAGGAACCGGGCACGATGGCCAGCCGGTCGCGCAGCGCCAGCGCTCGTGTGAGCGGCGCCTGGGACTGCGGCGGCGGAGGGTTGAAGTCGGGCGCCACCCAGTGCTTGCGGTACCAGAAGTTGACCTCCGGGTTCAGTCCGTACCACCCCTCGAAATGGTTGTTCCAGATATTGGCATAGGGAGAATCCACGGCGTCGCTGCGCCGCTGGGAGCGGTCCAGGTCGTGGTAGATCATCGCGCGCGGCTGCTGGGCGTAAAGGCCGTAGATGCGATGATCGTCGGGCTGGAGCTGCTCGTAGATGGTCAGGCCGGGCATGTCGGCCCTCAACCGGTCGGGATCGTAACCCCATAGTTCCCAGCCCTTCCGGGCCTCTTCCCCGATGAAATCCGACCACGGAACGCCCGAGGTCTCCCAGCGGGCGACCACCTCGCCGGCAGTATCCGGATACCGGTTCCCATCGAAATATTCGGCGTGCAAGTTCCACGCTCCCGTGTACACCTTCACGTGCAGATCGCTCCTGCGGTTTTTGATGTGCGCCACCACATCGGCCGCCACCCCCATGGAATCGAGGAATGTTATACAGCGATTGCTGTACTGGCCCGCAAGGGCCACGCCTTTCAGGGACCCGTAAACTCCGTAACGGTCGAGGAACTGGTCAAAACCGGCAATAAGGGCATCCCGGAGCTCCTCCGTCTCCATCTCGCCGAGAGGTTTTCCCCCGATTGTGAAATTCGGACGCAGAAAAAAACCCGCTACAAAGCCCATGCCGCCCCTCTCGTCCATTGCGGTCAGCAGCTGATCGAGATGGTCGCTGCGGTCTCCGCCGTCCCATGAGGGGATGCGGCACGCAAAAGCCCAGGTATTGTTGCTGACCACCGACCAGCTCAGTTCGTTGACGCCCACGTACCGGCTGTAGTCGAGCATATGCTCGATGGCGTTCGGGCTGTCCAGGCCGAAATGAAAGCGCACCGGCAGGAACCACGTGGAATTATAATGGCCGAGCGTGCGCTGATTTTCCGGGTCGGGAGCCTCCACATCGAGCGGGGGCAACGGTTCTTCAATCGCGTAAACCCATATGCGACTCGCGGCTGCAGGATGCCCGTAGCGATGGAAGTTGCCCACAAGGAGGGCCGGCCATTCGTCCTGCGGCCACATGACGAAGGTGTGGTACTGCATGGCATTCGAAAGCGGGTAAGGATCGCCGCAGTAAACGCCGGTCTCGAGGCTCCAGTCGATATTTGCCCGGCCGGAAAGACCGGACTCGTGGGTGGAAAAATTGATGGTGCGAACCATATCGTCCGGATATTCGAAGACGATGAGCACGGGACGGTCCCTGCCCGCGCTCCGGAACCTGTATGCGAAAAAAGCGTGGCGGTGCGCCGCCGTTTCGCGGTAGCGGCCGGCCGGTCCGTCAACCACTTTCGACGTGCCCTGATCCTTGAAATCATGGGGGTCTTCCGGGTCGGTGCAATCTATAAAGTCGATCAGCCGGAGCTTGAGCTCCGGTGCCGGGTTCTCCCGGGGCTCCGGGGCTCCGGCCACAATTGCTTCCACCTGCTCGTCGGTTATCGTTACGGGCGCCTCGGAAAACGCCTCTCCGGCAGTGAAAATCGCCATGATGGTTACCACCGTCATTACTTTGGATATTTTTCGGATTTGTCCGGCAGGTTCCGGTTGGGCGCCGTCAACCAAAAACGGATTGTTCCCCCCTTCTTCCGCCACCTTCAAGGAATCCATGCCCTTCGGGGTTGGCATGACGTTCAGGCCGCCGGCAGACCCGCTCATCGACATGTTCATCACAGGTTCCTCAAAAAAATTTCGGCACGCAGAGCCCATTGTCCGCAATTGCCGCGAGCGGGTCTCCGCCCCGCGCGGTCCACACCATACCGGTTCTATTATTGCCATATTCCGGCAAACATTGCAAACAAAAACCCAAAAGAAATATGCAATCCCTGATTCAAGTTTCACCACTCTCCGCCGCTTTCCCTGACAACCTGACCGAAACCCGGCCCGTAGTGGACGCTTTCAAGCATCCACGGGTGTGCGCGATAAGTCCCGGACCCCTGAAGGCGTTCACTGCGAACCTGCTGCCCCCCTTCCGACAAGGCTTCCGGGCCCCGCTTCACCAATGCGGTGAAATTCCTGCGGCATGGTTTGAATTTGCCGGTCGGTTGGAGTAGAGTATTGGAATTGGCGAAAATGACCCGATGGATATTGCGATGAGCAATACCGTATAATATCGGTAGAGAATGGTTTCCACTTGTTTTCCGGAGGATGGATCATGAGAGGACACAGGTCGGCGCCGGAACGGCACGAAGGCGTTGCCGGGAAGACGGGACGTTCCTTCGGTCCCATTATGAAGCTGCTGGTGCTGGGCTGGGTCCTGGCATCCGCGGCCGTTGGCGCCGAGTACTACGTCGCGCCGGACGGCAGCGACGACAACGACGGCACAGCCCCGCAACGGCCCTTCGCAACCCTGGCCCGGGCCGCCGACGCTGCGCAGGCGGGCGATACGGTGAACATCGCCCCCGGCGAATACGTCGGACGCTTCCGCCCCCGGAACTCGGGAACGCCCGATGATCCCATCGTGTTCCGCCGCGACGGCGAGGGCGAGGCGGTGATCACCACCGACGAGGCGACCGACGGCGGCCCGTGGCTCGAACGGTTTGCGCTCAAAATATCCGGACGCAGCCATATCGTGATCGACGGTTTGACGTTCCGCGAGGCCGAGGCGTGGATCTATATCGGCGAACGCTCGAGCCATATCACGGTTCAAAATTGCGTCTTCGACGGCTGCCGCATGTACCACGGCATCCTGATCAGCAACTCCGATTTCAACACCGTTCGCAATTGCGTCTTCAAGCGTGCACAGCCCGTCGACAGCCTGTCCGACATGCTGGCAATCTGGCGCGACAGCGCATACAACCTCGTGGAGGACTGCGAGTTTCATCCCGTTGGACACGATCAGATCTCGATCCGTTCCTACGGATCGCTGCGTGTGCCGCACCATAACATAGTGCGTCATTGCACCTTCATCAATCCCACCCACCGAGCCCTGGGGATCCACTCCTCAAAGCACACGCTGGTGGAAAGGTGCAAGTTCAAGGGGCATGCCGGCCAGTTCATCCAGCTCCAGGGACCGCTGGCAATAATCAGGCACAACATCATGAAGGACCACGATTTCCCACTAACGGAACCCGGCACGCCCCGCAGAGATCCCTGGTGGAACGCCCCCCTGCTGATGCGCTCGCACCAGAGCGAGTACGGAGGACTGGCCGTCTGCCGCCGCAACCGGCTGTACAACAACCTGTTCGCCAGAACAACGGGAATCATGATGATCCGCCCCAACCTGCTCGTCGCCGACAACATATTCAAAAACAATATCATCTTCGAGCCGGCGCACCTGATCTATCAGGAGCAGCCGAGGTTTTCGCTGAGCAGGCACGCTCCGCCGCATCGGTACTATACCTTCGAGAACAACCTGTTCTTCGGCGTTCCCGAGGACCGCGCGGTCGTGCATATGCGTGGATACCCGGACAACAACGAACGCACGAACTGGACCTTCGAGGAAGCCGTGGACGGCCTGCCGGCGTGGTATGTCGGCAACCGGTCGGGCAATCCTGAGTTTATCGATCCCGCCGGAGCCGACTACCGCCTGCGCGAAGACTCTCCCGCCATCAATGCGGGGGCGCCACTGACCGCTGTGCGGCAGTCCGGAGAGGGCCGTCTGGTGCCCGTTGAAGACCCGTTGTTTTTCTGCGACGGCTGGGGGCGGATCGAAGGCGACCGGGTGGTCGTCGGCGACAACGATCCGGTGCGCATTGTCGAGGTCGACGAACTGGATCGCACGCTCACCCTCGAAGGGGAGGTCGCGTTCGAAGCGGGCGATCCGGTCCATCTCGATTTCAAAGGCGAAGGCCCGGACCTGGGGCCGTACGAATTCGGGCGCGAAGACGCGGTCGGACGACGGTGAGCGGGATCGTCGACGATAAGACGGTGGCTGAGTTGCGATAGCTGAGTTGATTCTAATTCCCGGCTCCGCCGGGCATGGAGAAACGGAAAATGAAACTGGGTGCAAAAGTGATTTTGATCGGTGTCCTGCTCACCACCGCTGCTTCAGCCGATGCAGCAACATACTATGTATGCACAACCGGTTGCAATGAAACGGGCGACGGCACAGAAGGCCGTCCCTGGCAGACGATGGCCGCGGTGGAATCCGGCAGCTCCGAAGGCGACACGATAGTTGTCACGGATGTTCATGAGAGTCTGTTTGCCGGGCAGTGGCCGTCCGGCAGAATATATCGGTCGCAGGGCGTTACCCGGCATGGCATCACCTGGACTTTTGACGATTATTACAATATCGGCCGGTTCGTCAACGGCGACTGGTGGGTTAAGATTCCGGACGGCGAGGACGTAAAAATCACCCGGATCGAGCCTGAAGTCGGAGTTGTGCCGTACACCGAAACCAAAGAGACGGCGACGCAGGGATATATCTGGTGGGATGACGCGGAGGAATGCTGGAATTTTACGCGCGATCCGGGCGTGTATGGTGAAGGACAGGAGTTTTGGCGGCGATACGACGAAGACCCGTTGGGAGTGTACAACTGGTGGCGCTGGGATTCCGACGAGCGGGAGCATTACAAGGACACCCGCCTGCGGTATCCGGTCACGATGGAAATCGAAACCGACAATATTATGACCGCAGGAATGATCAAGCCCACGACGGCCCGGAGGAGGGCCAACTGGGTTTCCGGATGGTTTGAGATGGACGGAGATGAGTTGCATGGAAAACCGCACAGCGTCCGGCAGCATATTATCAACGGCACCATGAAAAACCCTCTTCCCCTTTATCCCGACGGCAACGGCGGGTGGGAAGCCAGGCAGGGGTTTGAAACACGTTTGCGAACTTTGGCCTGGGGAATTGGTACCAGTTACGACATCGATTTGAACGTCGCCGCCGGGGTGGATGAACACTCTCCCCTGGTGATGGCCTCGCCGAGCTCGCTGGTGACGATGACTTCGATGCTCCCCAACCACAACCATTACTTCACGGAAGACGGGGCCGTGCTGACCGTTTTGCTGCACGATGCGTTTGACCATTTGCCGGAGGGTGTCGGACCCGAAGATTGTTTCCGCCCGGGTTACTGCGGCCACGATAAAACCGTTCGATTTACGAAATACGATCTGGATTATTCCAGACTGGCGAACCTGCCTCATCCGGCGACATCTTTCAACAAGGAGTCTTACGAGGACCGTTTTGAGAGGACATGGTTTGAAACATACGGCGGCCATGGCGTTCGCAAGCTGCATCCACGTAACAACATGCCGGATTATGGCGGCACAATGATGCGTTATACGGCACATGCTGCGCTGATTTTGAATCTTGATTATCCGCAGGCTGAAAAAGAATTTCTGATGATCCGGCTTGTCCAGACGGGGCTGGATTTTTACAGTATGGCCAACCCGTCCGGGGAGGGCGTCCCGCCT
>PUMZ01000344.1 GCA_003551565.1 Candidatus Brocadiaceae bacterium
GACGACGGATCGCTGATTGAGGTTGCCGAGAAAAGTGTGCTCTGGCTGAACTTCCATATCGCGGGAAAACAAACCCATGGCTCCACCCCACACCTGGGCAACAATGCCTTCCGGGCCATGGCCTCCACGGTGCAGGAACTCGACCGCCGGCTCCACCGGCGCTTCGACGCCTCCGACGACATGTTCCGTCCGCCCCTCTCCACTTTCGAGCCGACACGCCACGAACGCAACGTGCCGAACATCAACACGATCCCCGGAGAAGAGACTTTCGGTTTCGATTGCCGCCTGCTGCCCGGCTACCGGATCGATGACGTGCTGGATGCCATCAAAAAAGTCCTTGCCGATATGGACTCCCGGCACTCCACACGCACGGAAATCACGGTCGAAAACCGCCTCGATGCACCCCCGCCCACCTCCCCGGACGCCCCCGTGGTCAAGGCCCTGCAACGTGCACTGAAAACGACACGCGGCATCAACGGACGCCCGCTGGGGCTTGGCGGCAGCACGGTGGCGGCATTTTTCCGGGAGGCCGGCTACCCGGCGGTTGTGTGGTCAACGATCGAGGGAGTCGCCCACCAGGCCAACGAACACGCCCTCCTCTCCAACATCCTCGGCGACGCCGATGTGTATGAATGCCTTTTCCGCAACGGATGGGACTGAATTGCGGCGCCGTTTGACACTTGCTGCAGATACACCACCGACAACACGTGAAATGTCCGGGCTATGCAAGGGCGAGGATCCTGTCCATGGCCGTTGAGGTCTTCTCCACGATTCCCGGTGCGGGCGGCACCATCTCGGCGGTCAGATAGCTACCGTATCCCACCTCCCGGAGCGCATCCATGACCGCTTTCCAGTCGACATCACCCTCAAGGAGGTCGCAAAAACCGTCCGCCGTGCCGACCGAGGTGTCAAAATCCTTGAGATGAACTTTTTTGATCCTGTCTCCGAGGATCCGGATCCAATCCTCGGGGTACCCGAACAGCAGGACATTGCCCACATCAAAATACACGCCCAGATAGTCGCTGCGGAACCGGTCGACGAAACCGCGCATCTCCAGGGGACTGAGCAGGAACTTGTTCCACACGTTCTCGATCCCCAGGCACACACGGTGTTTTTCGGCGACGGGCACAAGTTCTTCCAGTGCCTTAACCGCCCTCTCATAGACCACGTCGTAGGGGACGGACTGGAAGCCGGGCAGGAAAAAAACATCCACGGCGCCCGGGATCACCAGGACGGTATCCAGCCCGAGCCAGGAAGCGATCTGCAGCATCTTCGCGGCAATGTCCCTCCCCCGGGCCGCCGTGCGCGGGTCGTCATCGGTCATGGGATAGTCCCAGAAAAGACCGCTCGCAAGGCTGCTGATCTCAACGCCTGCATTGCGGGCTTTTTCCAGGATTTCCCCGCACTCCTCCTCGGTCGTATCTTCGGTGAGCTCACCGGCCGCAGACAGGGCCAGCTCCACCGCATCGTAGCCGGCTTCCCCGGCCTCACGGAAGCACTGTCCGATATCCTTCGCACCGTCCAGCCCCCCTTCAAACGACCAGTAACTGATGCTTTTTTTCATACCGACATCTCCTCCTGTTATTTATGCGAACGTAACGGCTTTGCCGGTCCGGATCGCTTCGCGTTCCATCAGTGCGACCTCCACCGCTGTCTTTGACTCTTCGGGCGGGGAAAGATCAACGCTTTTCCCCTCCATGACGCAGTTCACGAAATATTTCAGCTCCTCATCCCAACCGGTTGCCGGGGAGTGGGACGGATATTCCGTCCGCCCTTCTCCGGTATGAACGGCAAGTGTTTTTTCCCGCCCGGCATCAAATTCCAGGGTGGCCTTTTCGCAGCTGATGAGAAAGGACATGTTGAACGGAAACGAGTCATGAAAATGCCACCCGCCTTCGGCCACGATCAGCGCCGGCGATTCCGTAGCGTAGCGGGTCAGGACGTAGTCCACACCGCTGCGGTCGGTGACGGCATTTTGCCTGGCAAATGAGCTCACTCCGCTGACCTGTCCGAAAACGTTCAATATGTAGTCGATATCGTGGATGTGGAGATCGAGCAACGCTCCGCCGCTCTTCTCCTCCTGCAGCAACCAGCTGCCATACGACCACGAAGGCGTGGGGGACAGGCGCCGAAAGAACGCGCTGTTCACTTCTCCGTAGCGTTTTTCACGTATCATTTGCCGGGTGAGAGCATATTCGGGCCAGAAGCGCACGCAATGACCTATCATAAGATTTTTCCCGGACCTGTCCCTTGCGCCGAGCATCCTGTCACATTCCCCGGGATCCAGCGCCATGGGTTTTTCGCAGAAGACATGCCTGCCTGCATTCAACGCCTTAACGGCGACTTCGGCATGCACGAACGTGGGCAGACATATATCGATCACGTCGATGTCGGAGTCGTTGATCAGTTCTTCGGCCTTGCCGGTCACCTTCACACCGGAGAGATCGGGCTGCTCTCCGCCGTCGCCGATATTTCCTCCCGCAATGTTCCCGCGTCGGACCTTCTCCGGATCGACGTCAAAGATCCCGGAGACCTGCACGTCCGGAAGGTTCTGATAGATCTTATAGTGCGCCGCCCCCATAAATCCGAACCCCAATAAACCGACCTTGATCATTTTTTCCTCCTCGTCTTGAAAGAGAATTGGAACCCTTTTGACGTTTATTCCCCGCGATACGCCAACGTGCCACACAATCAATATCCTACCACGCCGGATCAGGATATCAAAATGAAAGCCGGCGCTGTTTGAGTGCAGGTTCGGACGATGAGAACGGAGGAAATTTGAACTGTTCTTTACAATCGCATAGAATAATTGTATCGTGGTCGATGTTTTTGACCGTCTGATCACATAGCAGCGTTCTGTCGGCCGTGAAAAACCCCTGGTGAAGAGTAACTGGTGATGAATATGCCCCGTTCGCTCAAGTTGATCGCTACCAGCCTGAAGATCCTTATCACAGCGGCGTTCCTCGTCGGCATTTTGTTCGTTTTCGGGTGGTTTATGCGGCCGGACATCCATGCCGAGCTTCCCGATTATACCCCCGAAGAGATTGCGGCTGTTGAAGAAGATCGGGACGTATCGTTTGATCCGGAAGACACACCCGTCCTGCATAAGGAGGTTGATTACTCGGAAGGCAGGCAGGGTTCCTGGTTTCCCCGTGGCGAATCGCCCATTCTGGCCGATCTGGTCGCAGAAGGGGAACTCCCGCCGGTCGAGGAGCGTGTCGGGCCGGAACCTGCGGTCATGACCGGCCGTCACGGTGTGGGCAACTACGGCGGCACCTGGTACCGCACCGAAGATGTTATGAGCAACCGGATGTCGGGTGCGTTTTTGTTGCGCTGGTCGCCGCTGGGCTATCCGCTGATGCCGCACCTGGCCCGTGACTGGGAGGTCTCCGACGACGCCCGCGAGTATACGGTCCACCTCCGCCGCGGGGTCCGGTGGTCGGACGGTCACCCGTTCACTGCCGACGACATCCTTTACCGCTGGGAATACGAGGTTGAGTATTTCGAGGAACGGCCCGGTCCGATGGTGGTTCGCGGCGAACTGGGCAAGGTGGAGAAAATCGACGACTACACCGTGCGTTTCATCTTTCCCCATCCGCACGGCACCTTTCCCGAGTTGATGGCGCAAATGTTCATGCAGCTATGGGCCCCCCGGCACTACCTGAAACAATATCACCCGGAAGCGGGGGACCCGGACAAGGTCGAGGCCATGATGGATGTGCAGGGGGCGCCGAGTGCACGCGCCGCCTACCACCGCCTGAAAAGCCCCCGCAACCCGGACCACCCGCGCCTCTGGCCGTGGGTGCCCCGTACGCATCGGACCTCGCCCCCCTTCGAATACGTGCGCAATCCGTATTACTTTGTCGTCGACAGCGAAGGAAACCAGCTTCCTTATATCGACCGGGTTCTTGTCGACCAACGCGACGAGGACATGCTTTCCGTCACGGCGGCTTCGGGCCAGATCACCATGCAGTTGCGCTTTATCCGCTTCGACGACTACACACTCTACATGGAAAACCGCGACCATTTCGGTTACGAAGTTTACCATTGGTTTCCGGCGACACGTTCGGATTTTGCCATCTATCCCAATACCAACCGGCGGGTGGATCCGGACCGCCCGGAGACGAAATGGAAGAGGCAATTGCTGGAGGACCGGCGCTTCCGCCAGGCGCTTTCGCTGGCCATCAACCGCGAGGATATCATCAAGGCCGAGCACAGCGGCATCACGGAACCCGCCCAGATCGATCCCGGCCGCGAATCTTTCTTTCACAACCCCCGCCTTTTCAAAGCCTTCACCGACTACGACCCGGATCGCGCAAACGAGTTGCTGGATGAGCTGGAATTGACCGGCCGCGACAGCGGAGGCTACCGCACTTTCCCCGACGGGACCCGGATGGTTTTTCTCCTCCATACATGCGATTTTACGGGAATCGGCCCGTCCCAATTTCTCATCGACGACTGGGCGGATGTTGGCGTGCGCGTCATCCTTTTTGACAGGACACGCAGCCTGTTCGAGACGCAACGGGTCAACCTCGAGCACGACCTGACGGTCTGGACGGGAGAGAGCGAGTATAACCCGATGGTTCAGCCGCGCAATTTCGTGCCCGTCGAGGGCCATTCCTGGTATGCGGTCGGATTTGCCAACTGGTACCTTGCCGGCGGTTTCCACGATGCTATCGACGACCCCGAGGAAGCGGAACGCAGTGAACTCATACTCGAGCCGCCCATGGATCACCCGTTGCGGCGCACCATGGAAATTCTTGACCGTGCAAGGGCGGCGAAAGATGTCGAACGCCAGGCCGAAATATTCAACGAGGCGCTGGAGATTGCAGCCGACAACCTCTGGCACATCAACATCAGCACCCCGGCGCCCCAGCCGGTCATCGTGCAAGCGGGCCTTCGCAACGTGCCCCGCAACGCGCTGGTTGGGTGGAATTATTTCACGCCTTCCAATGCCGGCATAGAGACGTATTTTTTCGAGGATCCCCCTCTGACCCCGGGCGTCGACGCCCAGGTGCGTCGGGCCGTTTCCCGGGTTCGCCCCGACCCGAGTCTGAGCCTGGCGGTGGACGATGAAGGCAACGACAGGGGGCGCATAGCGGCGGTTTTGGCCCCGCTGATACGCTACCTCGTTTGGGGCACCGTCGTGCTTCTCCTGGTGCTGGTTGTTCTGAAACATCCTTTCATAGCGCGCAGATGCATGATTCTGCTGCCCACCGTGTTTGTCATGTCCGTTATCATTTTTATCGTCATGGACCTGCCGCCCGGAAACTATATCGAGCACCAGATCAGAGTGCTTGAAGCGGAGGGGGACGCGGACGCCATCGAGCGGCTGGAAGAACTCAAAGATATCTTTCACCTCGACGACCCGCTGGTGGTGCGTTACCTGCGGTGGATGGGTGTTTACTGGTTCGCGGGCTTCAATTCCGCAGACACCGGCCTCCTGCAGGGCGATCTCGGGATGTCGATGGAACATGTCCGCCCGGTCGGTGAACTTATGGGCGACCGCCTCTTATTTTCTTTTTCGATCGCCTTGCTCACCATCCTTTTCACATGGGCGGTGGCGGTGCCGATCGGTATCTACTCGGCGGTGCGGCAGTATTCCATTGGCGATTATTCCTTCACCGTACTGGGCTTTTTGGGCATGAGCATACCGAACTTTCTTCTTGCTCTGGTGCTTATGTATTTGGGCACGGCGTATTTCGGAACGCATGTCGGCGGGCTGTTCTCGCCCGCCTACGCTGCACAGCCGTACTGGAGCTGGGGGAAATTCGTCGATCTCCTCCAGCACATATGGCTTCCGGTGGTGGTCGTCGGCACCGCCGGCACGGCCGGTATGATCCGTGTGATGCGGGCGAACCTGCTGGATGAGCTCCGCAAACCGTATGTGGTCACGGCGATGGCGAAGGGAGTGCGTCCGGTGAAGCTGGTGCTGAAGTATCCCGTTCGCCTGGCCCTGAACCCCTTCATTTCCGGAATAGGCGGCATATTCCCGGCGCTGATCTCCGGCGCCGCCATTACGGGCATTGTCCTGAGCCTGCCGACGATCGGTCCGCTGCAGCTCGAGGCGATCCGGAGCCAGGACATGTATCTTGCCGGTTCGCTGCTTATGGTGCTCAGCCTGCTTGCGGTGTTCGGGACACTGGTGAGCGACCTGTTGCTGATGTGGCTCGATCCAAGAATCCGAATGGGAGGAAGTCAATGAAGTCGTTATGGAAAAGGGTGGTCCGCAGCCCGGGACCGGGGGGGCAGGTCGGCTCCGGTCCGCAAGAGAGCGGGGCGCCTCTGGCCCGGCTTTCGCAGCGGGAGCTCATGCGCCGGCGTTTCAAGCGTCACCGCCTGGCGGTCCTGTCCCTTTACGTGCTGGCCGTGCTGTACATACTGGCGGCTTTTTGTGAGTTTTTTGCCCCCTATCCTGCGAACTGGCGCAATGTTGATTACCTTCACGCGCCGCCCCAGTTGCCCTCATTCAACCTCGAGCACGGGTGGCATGCCGATGCGCTCGAGCGGCATCAGGATCCTGTAAGTTTCCGTCAGCGCTATCAAGCCGTTGAGGATGAGGTCGTTCCCCTTTCGTTTTTCGTCCGGGGTGAGCCCTATAAGATGTTCGGGCTGTTTGAATGGGACCGTCATTTTTTCGGTGTGGATCACCGCGCGGTCGAGAACGGGGACGTGGATCCGGACAGGGCCGTGTTTTATTTCCTCGGCGCCGACAAACACGGACATGACCTTTTCAGCCGGCTGATCTACGGAGCGCGCGTGAGCCTCTCGATCGGCCTTTTTGCCATATCGATCACAACGGTGCTGGGCATTATCATCGGCGGGATATCGGGCTACCTCGGGGGATGGGTGGATGATTTTATCCAGCGTGCCATCGAAATCGTGCGGTCGTTCCCGCAGCTGCCGCTGTGGCTTGTGCTCGGGGCGGTCATGCCCCCGGAATGGCCGCTTGTGGTGACCTATCTCGGCATCACGGTCATACTCAGCGTTCTGGGCTGGACCGGTCTTGCACGCGCCGTCCGGGGAAAGATATTGTCGTTGCGCGAGGAAGATTATGCGGTCGCCGCGCGTCTCATGGGCGCGAGCCACGGACGGATACTGTTCCGTCATCTCATACCGGGGTTCACGAGCCATATCCTGGTGGTCATCACGATAAGCATCCCGGGGATGATTCTGGGTGAGACGGCGCTGAGCTTCCTCGGCCTGGGCCTGCGCCCGCCGGTGGTGAGCTGGGGCGTTATGCTCCAGGACGCCATGCAGATGCAGATGGTGGCCAACTACCCCTGGATACTCATTCCCGTGGTCGCAATCGTGATCACGGTACTTGCCTTCAATTTCGTCGGCGACGGCCTGCGCGACGCCGCCGACCCATATGCAGCGATGAAATAGCCGATCCGGCGCCACCGGCAAACCGGAGGAACGGTCGGCGGAGGATGGATAATCGATGACGTGCGCAAATTGGTTCTGACCCGTATGCTCCCGAAGGGATCGTACACAAGCACGTCCGGCATTTGCAAGGAATCGCATTCTTCCGCTACAATAAAAAGGCCGACGGGAGTCGCGATCGTAGACCCCGGCTCAACAGGTTCTTTGCCCGATCCGGTCCGCGGTTTTGAGCAAGAACAGCGAAACGATAGCAGGAGTGTGTTATGACTAAAATGAAAAGTCTGGTGAAATTCTTTTTGCTCCTCATCATGGCCGGAGCCTTCCTCAACGGGATGTTCTACGTGTTCGGGGGACTCCTGCGATCCAACATCCTCGATGAACCCGTGCGGCATGACCCGGAGGATATTGCACGGGTGGAAGCCGACCGGGATACATCGTTCGATGAGGACGATCTGTACGCACTCCACCAGCGGGTCGACTACAGCGAGGGAGAAAACGCCGCATGGTATCCGAAGGGCGAATCGCCTTTCCTTGCGGAACTTGTCGACGAGGGAAGGCTCCCGCCCGTGGAGGAGCGGGTGGGCCCGGAACCTGCGGTTTTGAAGGGCGTGGACGGCACAGGCAATTACGGCGGTACATGGCATCGCGGAGACGGCTTTGCGACAATCAGCAACCGCCTCGCCGCATCGAACTGGAAGCGCTGGTCGCCGCTGGGCTATCCGGTCAAGCCGCACTTCGCCAAAGATCTGGAGATCCGGGACGGGGGGCGCGAATACATCCTTCACATGCGGCGGGGAGTGCGGTGGTCCGACGGGCATCCGGTGACCGCCGATGACATGATCTACCGGTGGGAGCACGAGGAGAAGTATTTCGGGCACCGGCCGCGCATCATGATAATCCACGGCGAAACGGGCGATATCGAGAAAATCGACGACTATACGCTCCGGTTTACCTTCCCCCACCCCCACGGTCTGTTCCCCGAATGGCTGGCCGGACCGGAAGCGCTGATGCCCGCCCCCGCCCACTTCCTGCGCCAGTTCCATCCGGAGTTGGGCGATCCGGAGAAGATCAGGGCGATGATGGATGTGCAGGGCGCACCGAGCCCCAGGGCCGCCTATTTCCGGCTGAGAGATGTCAGAAATCCCGAGTATCCGCGCCTGTGGCCGTGGGTGCCGCGCACCTACAGCGCAAACCCGCCGTATGAGTTCGTGCGCAACCCCTATTACTGGGTGGTGGATACGGAGGGCAACCAGCTGCCGTATATCGACAGGGTGCTTTTCAACGATTTCGACGAGGACATGATCGCGGTGACCGCCTCCGCGGGCGACCTCACCATGCAGCTCCGGGACATCCGTTTCCAGGACTACACGCTGTACATGGACCAGCAGGAGGCGGGGGGGTACACGGTCTACCACTGGGCGCCGGGCGGCGCCTCGGATTACGCGATCTTTCCCAACCTGAACCGGCGCATCAACCCCAACCGCCCGGCAACAAAGTGGAAAAGCAAGATGCTCGGCGACAAGCGGTTCCGCCAGGCGCTTTCGCTTGCCATTGACCGGGAGCACATTATCGAGGCGGAGTACGACGGGATGACGGAACCGGCACAGATCGACCCGGGGAGAGGCTCTTTTTTCCACCATCCGCCCCTTTTCAATGCCTTTACCGAACACGATCCCGCACGTGCAAACGCGTTGCTGGACGAGCTCGAACTGACCGGGCGCGACGCCGAGGGATACCGCACGTTCCCCGACGGCACGACCATGACGTTTTTGCTGAACGTGACCGATTTCACGGGAACCGGCCCGGCGCAGTTCCTCATAGAAAACTGGAGCGAGGTCGGCGTGCGCGTCATCCTGCAGGAGCAGACACGGCCCCTGAATAATCAGTTGCGCGCATCCCACCAGCTCGACCTGGCCGTCCATGTGGGAGAAAGCGAGTATCAGCCGGTTCTTCGTCCGAGCAGTTTCGTGCCGACGTTCGCCTGGACCCTCCAGGCGCCGGGTTACGGGGCCTGGTTCCACCTGGGCGGCCTGTACGGCGACGAGGAGGCCGAGGACAGGGAGAGTGCGGTGAACCCGACGGACAGGCATCCGGATATCCTCCGGGCAATGGAGGTGCTGGAGGAGGCAAGAGCGCAACCGGACCTGGAAGACCAGCGGGAAGTGTTTAAAGAAGCCCTCGACATTGCAGCGGAAAACCTGTGGACCATCAATATCAGCACGGCGCCGCCGCAGCCGGTGATCGTGCAGGACGGGGTCAGGAACGTTCCTCGCAACGCCCTGTGCGGCTACGTCTTCCTCACTCCGGGCAACGCCGGCATCGACACGTATTATTTCGAGGAACCATGGGATTCTCCCGGCGCCATAGCGCACATGAAACGTTCGATGATCAGGATCCGCCCCGATCCGAGTCTCACGCTGAGCGACGGCAGGGCGCAGGAGGGGGACGAAGGCGGTGAAGAAAGGAGCAGGGCGGGGGAAGCGGCGGGCAGACTGCTGCGGTTCCTGATCTGGGGCAGCCTGCTGCTGGGCGGAGTCATGATCGCGGTCAAACACCCGTTTATCGGACGCCGCTGCCTGATCCTGATTCCGACCCTGTTCGTGATCTCCATCGTCACATTCACGATCATCCAGCTCCCGCCCGGCGACTACATCGAACACCAGCTCACGGTGCTGGAGATGGAAGGCGATGAAGCCGCCATGCAACGGCTCGAAGAGCTGAAGGATATCTTCCACATGGACGATCCGATGGTTGTGCGTTACATGAGGTGGATGGGAGTCTACTGGTTCGGGACGTTCGAATCGGGCGACCGGGGCCTGTTGCAGGGCCGTATGGGCATATCGATGGAGCACGTGCGTCCGGTCAACGATCTGATCGGCGACCGCCTTCTGCTGACGTTTTTGATTTCGCTCTTCACCATTCTTTTCACATGGGCGGTGGCGGTTCCGACGGGCATATATTCGGCGCTCCGCCAGTACTCGGTGGGGGATTACGCCCTGACGCTGATCGGCTTTCTGGGACTCAGTTTCCCGAACTTTTTGCTCGCGCTGGTGTTGATGTATATCGGCGGTTCCATACTGGGCCTGCACGTTACCGGGCTCTTCTCCCCGGAGTATGCGGCCCAGCCGGAGTGGACGTTCGGCAAGTTCATCGACCTTCTCCAGCACATCTGGATACCGGTGGTCGTTCTGGGCACGGCGGGCACAGCCGGTATGCTCCGCGTGATGCGTGCGAATCTGCTGGATGAGCTCCGCAAGCCGTATGTGGTCACGGCGATGGCGAAGGGTGTGCGCCCGGTGAAGCTGGTGCTGAAATACCCCGTCCGCCTGGCCCTGAACCCTTTCATCTCGGGGATAGGCAACATTTTCCCCCAGCTGATATCGGGCGGAGCGATCGTTGCACTGGTGCTGAGTCTCCCGACGGTCGGGCCGCTGATGCTGACGGCGTTGCTGACACAGGACATGTATCTTGCCGGTTCGATGCTGATGCTATTGAGCCTTCTTGCGGTGTTCGGGACGCTTGTGAGCGATCTGTTGCTCATGTGGCTCGATCCGCGCATTCGAATGGGAGGTGGGGAATAATCATGAAGTCCGTTCTGGAGAAAGTGGTTCGCAGGTTCAGGAAGGAACGCGGAAAGGGCGCCGGAGGGGACAGCGGCGCTTCGCTGGAACAGCTCTCGCAGTGGCAGCTGGTGCGCCGTCGTTTCAAGCGTCACCGGCTGGCTGTGTTTTCGCTGTATGTCGTTATAGCCCTTTATGTTCTGGCGGCGTTCTGCGAGTTTTTCGCCCCGTATCCGCGCCAGTGGCGGAATCTGGATTACCGCTATTCCCCCCCCCAGCTGCCGAAATTCAACCTCGAGCATGGATGGTATGCCGATGCGCTGAAGATGGAAAAGGACCCGATCACCTTCCAGAAGTATTATACACCCGTGGAAGGGGAGGAGGTGCCGCTGTCCTTCTTTGTCCGGGGAGAGACTTACAACCTGCTTGGACTCTTTGAATGGGACAGGCATTTTTTCGGCGTGGATCACCGCGCTGTGGAGAACGGGGAGGTGGAGCCGGAGAGGGCCGTGTTTTATTTCATGGGCGGCGACAAATACGGTCACGACATCTTCAGCCGGCTGATCTACGGTGCGAGGATAAGCCTTTCCATAGGCCTTTTCGCCATCATGATCACCTCGATTCTCGGCATTGTCATCGGGGGAATATCGGGCTACCTTGGAGGATGGGTGGACGATTTTATTCAGCGGTCCATCGAAATCGTGCGATCGTTCCCCCAGCTGCCGCTGTGGCTTGTGCTCGGGGCGGTTATGCCACCGGAGTGGCCGCTTGTGGTGACCTATCTCGGCATTACCGTCATACTCAGCCTTCTGGGGTGGACCGGCCTGGCGCGCCAGGTCCGTGGAAAGATCTTGTCCCTCCGGCAGGAGGACTATGCCGTGGCCGCCCACCTGGTCGGCGCCAGTCATGGGCGCATTCTTTTCAAACATCTGGTTCCCGGATTTACAAGCCATATCATCGTCGTGCTGACAATAAGCATCCCGGGAATGATCCTGGGCGAGACGGCCCTGAGTTTCCTGGGACTGGGGCTGAGGCCGCCTGTGGTGAGCTGGGGCGTGATGCTTCAGGATGCCATGCACATGCAGTCCGTAGCCAACTATCCGTGGCTGCTGATGCCCGTGGTCGCAATCGTTATAACCGTACTTTCATTCAACTTCCTGGGAGATGGATTGCGCGACGCCGCAGACCCTTATGCCTCGATCCAATAATATTCTTTTTCGCGCTCCGTTTTGAAAAAGAATGAGAACTTTAATTGTACATGCCCATGAACAGATCATTGAGCCATTCATCGGAAAAAAATTCCAAAGTTCTTGAAGTCAACAATCTCAAAACGTACTTCACCACCGAAGAAGGTGTCGTACCGGCCGTTGACGGCGTCAGTTTTTCCCTGGATCGTGGCAAAACCCTTGCCATCGTCGGGGAGAGCGGCTGCGGCAAAAGCGTCACCGCGCTCTCAATACTCCGCCTGATCCAGGAACCGGGTGAGATCGTGGGGGGAGATATCCTGCTGCATAAGGCCGACGGCACGAGTTTCGATGTGACCTCTCTGCCAAAGAAATCGGACCTGCTGTACCACATCCGGGGCGGAGTGGCGAGTATGATATTTCAGGAACCTATGACGGCGCTGAGCCCGGTGCATTCGATCGGCAACCAGGTTTGCGAAGCCATACTGACGCACCAGGATGTCGGGAAGAAAGAAGCCGAGCGTCTGGCGGTGGAGATGCTTCGCCGTGTTGAGATCCCCGACCCGGCGAAACGGCTCAGGCAGTATCCGTTCGAGTTCAGCGGCGGCATGAGGCAGCGGGTGATGATCGCCATGGCCCTGGTCTGCCGGCCCGAATTGCTGATCGCTGATGAGCCGACAACTGCCGTTGACGTGACCATCCAGGCGCAGATCATCAAGCTGATCCAGGAACTCCAGGAAGAGATGAACATATCCGTGCTCCTGATAACACACGATCTGGGCGTGGTTGCGCAGATGGCCGACGAGATAGCGGTTGTCTACCTCGGGCGTGTGGTTGAGAAAGCGCCCCGGCGTCCGTTGCTGAAAAATCCCCGTCACCCCTACACGATGGGACTTCTGGACTCTTTGCCGGGTATCCATGCCGGGGAGAAACGGCTCCGGGCCATCAGCGGATCGGTCCCCTCGCCTGTTAATGTTCCCCCGGGATGCCCGTTCCACCCGCGTTGTCCGTATGCGGAGCCGGGACGATGCGATACCGCCGGCCCCCCCGAACTGCGCGAGCTGGAGGAAGGGCGGTACGCGGCCTGCCTGCGGGCCGAGGAAATTGAACGGGGTGAGGCCGTTTCGGTTCAGAAAAAACCGGAGAAGAAAGAACCTCCCGCCGCCCGCAAAGAAAAGCCCGAACAGGTCCTCAAAGTGCGCGATCTTTGCAAGTTTTTCCCCATCAAGAGCACGGGTTTTTTCAAGCGCCAGGTAGCAACCACGAAAGCCGCCAACCATATCAATCTGGACCTTGTGCGGGGCGAGACCCTCGGTCTTGTGGGCGAGAGCGGCTCGGGAAAAACCACAGTAGCCCGAACAATTCTGCGCGCCTACGAACCCACCAGCGGAGAAATACTGTTCCGCAGCAACGGTTCCACAGTGGACCTGGCCACTCTGAGCAACAAGCAGCTCAAGCCGCTGAGGCAGCAGATTCAGATGATTTTCCAGGACCCCTTCTCATCGCTGAACCCGCGCATGCCGGTCGGAGACATCATCGGCGAACCGCTGATGGTGCACAAGCTGGCCGAGGGCAAAGAACTGAACAGACGCGTGGAAGAAGTGCTCGAGAAGGTCGGTCTCCGGCCCGAACACCGCGTGCGCTACCCCCATGCGTTCAGCGGCGGACAGCGCCAGCGCATCGGCATCGCACGTGCCTTGATTATGAACCCCTCGCTGATTGTGGCCGATGAGGCGGTCTCGGCCCTTGACGTTTCGGTGCAGGCCCAGGTCATCAACCTCCTGGAAGACCTCCAGGACGAATTCAACCTGACATATATTTTCGTTGCCCACGATCTGGGATTGATCCGTCACATCTCCGACCGTGTCGCGGTCATGTATGGGGGACGCATCATCGAGATGGGCGGGACGGAAGATCTCTACGATGCTCCGCGGCATCCGTACACCGAAACTCTTCTGTCGGCGATCCCGCATCCCGATCCCGACATCAAGCTTGAATTCGGTATTCGGGGCGAAGCGGCCGACCCGGCCGCCCTCCCGCCCGGCTGCAGCTTCCACCCCCGCTGTCCGCACGCCAAAAGCGGGGTCTGCGATGTGGCGGGCGAGCCGCCCGAGCTGCGTGAGATCATGCCCGGTCGTCGCGCCGCCTGCGTGCGGATGGAGGAGATTTACAACGATCCGCCCGGCGTGTAAATCCTCCCGGAACACCTTGCGATCCTGAATGCCTCACCCCTGTACTTACCCGTTCCCCGTTCCCGGAGTCGCAGGCGGGAAAAATCAACGGGAACGGATTCTCCGGAGCAGGGCATGGCCGATCAAAGCCGGCTCGTAATGGACGCTTTCAAGGCGCCCCGCCGGTAAGCACGCATTTTCTGGACTCCTGAGCCCCTGAAGGGGCGCTCACTACGAACCTGTTGCAACCTTTTTTCGGCCACACTCTCAGGAGCCTTCCACGATGACGCTCTCCACGCCCAGGGACTCTCCGATCCTTTTGATGGTACGGGCGCGATGTCCGATGCCCAGCGCATAATGGTGGGTGGGACCTTCCATAACCCACGCCTTGATAAAGTCCTTCGTATTGGGCTCAAAGAAGCCCCGTGTGTTGGTATTGCCGGTGGGCGGTATCGGCCCTTTCTTCGATGTTCCTTCCCCTATGACGAACTTGAAGTCGCCGTGGCGGGTCTGGGTGATGCCCAGCATGGTGATCGGTCCTTCTTTCAGTTTGAACTCGACCGACGCACCCTTCCCGGGCTTTCCGTGATATTTCAGCAGGCTCCTCAGGATCGGCCGGCCCTCGGCGATGGCGATGTGGTGGGGACCGTCATGACCCACCAGGATGAAATCTTCCCGGAAATCGAAGGGATGGAACTCGGCGAAACTGCCGCCGATTCCCAGACGATCCATGATGAGCATGGCAATGCAGGTCTTGATGTCGTATTCGCTGCACATCGGTATCCCGCGGGCGTTCAGTATCGAGTTGCCCACGATGAGCGATTCCACAACCTGGCTGTGCAGGGATGACTCAAAACCTTCATAGTAATAGGCGAGCCCCGTCAGGTCGTACTCTTCGACGAGTTTGTCGAGCGCCACCGACGTCTTCGCCGCCTGCGCCAGATCTTCAGCGGTCAGCTTCATGGTAATCGGGTCGCTCTTCGGATCCGGCATGTGAAATTCCCGTTGGATCAGTTGTTTCCGCTCTTCCACCTCCCCCTCCGTCACGCTCTTGTACAACTTCAACAGATCGTCGACCTCCAGCAGCGGCACGTGCAGATTGAAAACCTTTGAAAGTGCGGTGGGATCGGCATGCATGTCGTACATCGCCTCCAGAACATGCCCCATCAGCCCCATCCGGGCGCCTTTCAGGGCATTCAGACCTTTGGCAACGTCGCACCAGTCCCGGATCTCCGCGGCGGCCTCCTCATCGTCGTAAAGGGTGCCTATTATGACATCGCTCACAGCCTTCCCCAGCCTTTCGGCCACCCCCGTAAACTCGGGCACGGAGCAAATGCTGTCGTTCTCAAGCTGCATAAAAGTGGAGGCCCGGTCGTAATCCATCGCCACGCGGGGCTGCAACGCAACCAGGACCACCGGCACATCAACGTTGCGTATGATCGGCGCAAACGTGGATGAGGTGGCGTAGGTGACCATGTCGCAGAAAAGAATGTCCAGCTCGCTCTTCCGGATCTCCGCCAACGCCGCATAAGCGCTCGCGCTGTCATCGATCATGCCGAAATCCACGACCTCAATCCCGTCGCCCCCGACCATATCCCTGAAGGTCCCATAAAACCCCATCAGGTTTTCAAGCAGTCCTTCAAACTGACTCCAGTAGGTGGTATGGCCCACCGCAAAAACCCCAACTCTGGCTGTACCTTTCCTGAGCCTCGGAATCATGATGTCCCTCCTGTTTTCTCCTGCCGTTGTGTTATGTGATGTGTCCCGTGTCCGTACGCCCGCCATGGATGCGCGGCCCAAAAGACCGGGTGGCCTTTGCCGGCGTACGCATGATCCACCCGGAACGACGGGCGTGTTATTATACCGCCTCGGTCATCGCATCTCAAATACCCCTCCCGGCCCAGGAGGGATGCCCGGATGACCCCGGGCACCGGACCAAACAGCTCGCCCGCCGAACGACATTTGCATCTCATCCCGTTTCAGGGTAAACTCCTGATAGAAGGGGCAATCGGTTGCACTGCAGACCATGTGGCGGCTGCCAGCCTGCTTTTTCACGCGTCTCAGTGCCGTAGCTGTGGCAGAAAGCAAACCCCGCAGCATTCACACACGCGAAATAAAGACTTCTGCAGCAGATGCGGCGCCGGGACTGGCCCGCAGGGCAAAGCGCCGTTTGGAATCGCAAATCAACAATTTGGTTGTGAAACGAACGTTTATTCATTCCAAAACCCCCAGGTTGCAAAGCTTTTATGGTATATTAATTTTTGCCTGTGTCGCCGTTTTGGATCATTACGTTGGCGACCGGGTCTCCGGGTTGTGAGGAATGCAGGATAACGTTCGCATGCTCAACCATTGAGAAAGGAGTTTTCATTATGGAGAGCCACGATTACCGTCATTTGCGGCTGGAGTATCTCACATCCAAACAGGTCGCCTCTTACCTGAAAGACAACGATCTGGCGATACTGCCCGTCGGATGCACCGAAATGCATGGATCCAACCTCCCGCTGGGAACCGACACGATCCAGGACCACGCCATGGCCCTGATTCTGGCCGAGCAGTGGAACTGTCTTTGCCTTCCCCCGATCCCCTACGTCTACACCGGCGCTTCCGAATACTGGCCCGGCACCATCTCCATCTCGCCCGACGAATCATTGCATTACGTCAGGGCGGTGGCCGTATCGGCGGTCCGCGCCGGCTTCCGGCGACTGGTCGTCTCAGCCAGCCACGGGCCGATGGGGTTCATTGGAGAATCGCTGGTCCGCAGCGTCTACAGGGACACCGGCGAGATCGTCCTGTTCCTGAGCCCCTACTCCCGGATCATGGAGATGGAAGAGGAAGAGTTCGGCCGCGGCAGCGAAGACGCCAACACCCTCGGCGCCATCAAGTTGCTGGGGATGCATGAGGGCCTCGATTTCAGCGCCGACCGGGACGTCGACAGCTCGTTCCCCTTCGATAGTCTTGCAAAACTCCGCAGGATGGGGGCGCGCCTGCCGTGGGTGTTCAACCGCGACCACCAGCACGCTGGACTGCGCAGCGACCTGAAGCCGGAGGATGCCGACCGCTCGATTGCGTGCATGAAACGGGCCGCCGCAACCATGAAGGACCTGCCCGGGCTCTTCAGCCAATACCGGGAAGAGATGGAGCGGCTGATGGAACAGCAGCCCTGGACCAGGGACGATATCTGGAGCATGTGAACACGAAGAAACGGAGAAAAGGAGGTCCAACGACATGAGTGATTCGCGAAAAAGAATTCACGTATGTCTGCCGGTTCTGGGGTTATTGGCCGCCTGCCTGCTGCCGGCGGTATCGTGTTCCAGAAACGACGAAGCGACGCCCCGGCAGAAGGAGACGCTTTCGGTGTTCGTGAACATCCCGCCACAGGCCGCCTTTGTGGAACAGATCGGCGGGGAGTTTGTCGATGTGAACGTCCTGATCCCCCCCGGCCGGGACCCGCATGTCTTCACGCCCACGCAACGGCAGATCAGGGAACTCGCTGCATCGGATATCTACTTTCACGGGATCATGCCTTTCGGGCAGGAACTGGCGCGGAGAGTGGCGGGCCTGGATACGGGAACCCGGATTGTCGACATCACCGAAGGCGTGGAACTGCGCCGGATCGAAGAACATCACCACCATCACGATCATGACAATGGACACAATCACGCCGGTGACCACCGGCATCACCGCCATGATGGCGAGGGGATGGATCCGCACGTGTGGCTTTCGCCACCGGAAATAGCGGTGCAGGCACGGAACATCGCAGGGGTCTTAAAAGATGCCGATCCGGAGCGTGCGGAGAAGTATGATGAGAATCTGAACGCTTTCCTCGACAGGGTGGAGGACGTGCACCGCCGGCTAAAAGAAGACCTTGCCCCGTACCGGGGGCGCACCTTTTATGTCTACCATCCGGCGTTCGGATACTTTGCCCGCGCCTACGGGCTCGAGCAACGGGCGGTGGAGACCGGAGGGACAAGTCCGACCATGCGGCAACTGCAGGAACTGATACAGCAGGCCAGAGAGGAGAATGTGCGGGTTATTTTCGTCCAGCCCCAGTTTGCGGTCCAAAGCGCAGAAATCGTTGCAGACGCCATCGACGGGGTGGTCGTGCAGCTTGACCCGCTGGCGGAGGACGTGCTCGATAACCTTCTGGAAATGGGCGAACAGATCGGAAAAGCTCTCGGTACAGGCAACGAATGACCAGGGAACCGGTAATCGAAATCACGGATGTCTCCTATTCCTACGGCGGCACGCCGGCCCTGAAGGACATCAACTTGACCGTCGGCAGGAACGAACTGGTATGTATCGTCGGACCGAACGGCGGCGGCAAAACGACGCTGCTTCAAATTATCATCGGCCTGTTGCGGCCCGCCGGCGGGCGGGTACGGCTCTTCGGACGCCCGCCGGCGCAGGTGCGGGACCGTATCGGATACATGCCGCAGAATCCGCATCACGATCCGGGTTTCCCCATCAATGTCCTCGGCGTCGTGCTCATGGGCAGGCTGGAACGGCGCCGGTTCGGACCCTATTCCAGGGCCGACAGGAAGGCCGCTCAGCGCGCGCTTGAGGATGTGGAGATGGACGCTCTGGCGCGGCGGCCGTTTTCCGCGCTTTCCGGCGGTCAGCGCCAGCGGGTGCTCATCGCCCGGGCGCTGGCGACCGATCCGCAACTTCTGGTGCTGGACGAACCGACCGCCAACATCGACCCCGAGCAGGAACGCCACCTGCACGGTATACTGCACCGGCTGAAGGAGCGTATGACGATCCTGATGGTTACCCACGACTTCGTTCCTGAAATGGTCGAGGAAGTTTTGTGCGTCAATCGCAGCATCGAGGTCCATCCCACCAGCAGGATCGAAGGACATGGTGCGGAGGAGGTCTTTGGAGAATCGGGCCGGATTGTACGGCATGACCGCAGCGTATGGGATGCGGGGGAGGGCGGGAAACATCCATGATTGAGTTCTTCCACGCCCTTTTCGATGCAGAATTTTCTCTCGTGCGTTATTCCTTGTTTGCGGGGATACTTGCCAGTGTGGCTTTCGGCATCATCGGATCATACGTGGTTGTCAAGCGAATAACGTATATCGCCGGAGCCATAGCGCATTGCGTTCTGGGAGGAATCGGCGCCGCCCTGTATCTGCGGCATGAAACGGGTCTTGGGTGGATCGACCCCATGCACGGGGCCCTGGCCAGCGCGCTGATTGCGGCGCTGATTATCGGACTGGTCTCCCTCCACGCACGCCAGCGCGAGGATACCGTCATAGGCGCCCTCTGGGCCACCGGCATGGCAATAGGCGCTCTTTTTCTCGAACGCACCACCGCCTACCTCGACCCCATGATCTACCTTTTCGGCGACCTTTCGATCGTTGAGAGGGACGACCTGTACCGGATCGCGGCCCTGAACCTCGTGATCGTGGCGCTGGCGGCAATGTTCTACAACCGGTTTCTGGCAGTGTGTTTCGACGAAGAGTTTGCACGGCTCAGGGGCGTAAGAGTCGGCGCCTATTACATACTGCTGCTGTGCCTTACGGCCCTCACCATCGTGCTTTTGGTGCAACTGGTGGGTATCGTCATGGTGATTGCACTGCTGACACTCCCGGCGGCGGTCGCAGGCCACTTTACCAGCCGGCTCTCCAGCATGATGTTGATAGCGGTGGTGTTATGTGCGGGCTTTACCACGCTCGGGCTCGGCTTCAGCTACGCCCTGGACTTCTCCAGCGGGGCCGTTATCATCGTCTTCGCAGCGGGATGCTATCTCCTGGTAACCGCCGCGTCACGAATCCTGCGCCGCTGAAAACCCGCATGCCCGGCTCAGAAAGAGTCCCTGACATCCATCACCCGGTCGCTACCCGCTTTTTCCGGACCGCAGGAGGAGCTTTGTATGCGTTCTTCAAGCAACCCGAAATACTTTTCTTCGTCGAGGGGCAGTTCCACCCAGTCGTCCGTCCAGGCCGACATCAGCATGGCATTGGAAAGTTCCAGGCTCCTGATACCTTCCCGGCCGTCGGCGATCATCAGTGAACTGTCGTTGTGCGCGATGGCATCCACCCATTTTTGCGTGACGCCCTTATGTCCCGGCCCCCGGCCGCTGACGGGCACCTCGCACCTCCAGCTCTCGGGTTTGCCGAAACCGGCGGTATATTCCGCATTGAACCGGCGTTCACTGATCCGGTTGCGATGGAACGATATTCCACCGTCCTGGAGCTGCAATTTCCCCATCTCACCGCTGATCTCCAGCATGTTGGTGCCGGGCGACTCTCCGGTGGACGTGATGAACACACCGGTTGCGCCGTTCTCATACTCGACATAAGCGGTCACATCGTCCTCCACTTCGATGTCGTGGTACTTCCCGAAGGAGCAAAATGCGCGCACGCGCCGGGGCATGCCGCAGAACCATTGCCAGAGGTCCAGCTGATGGGGGCACTGGTTCAGGAGGACTCCACCGCCTTCTCCGGCCCAGGTGGCACGCCACCCTCCGCTGTCGTAGTAGCTCTGGGATCGGTACCAGCTCGTTATGAGCCAGCAATTCCTTTTCACCCGGCCCAGCTCATCGGACTGAAGCAGGTCCTTCATCTTTTGATTGACCGGCACAGTACGCTCCTGGAACATCACACCGAACATCTTTCCCGATGCGTCAGCGACTTCATTCAATTCTCTGACCTGCTTTGTATAAACCCCTACGGGTTTCTCCAGAAGAACGTGCAACCCTTTTTCCAAAGCCTTGATGCCTATCGGCGGGTGATCGTAATGGGGCGTGGCGACCAGAACGCCGTCGACACATCCGGAATCGATCATGGCCTCCGCGCTCTCAAAAGTCGCAATATCATCCCCAACCGTCTTTTTGAATCGTTGCAGCTTCCGGGGATCAATGTCGGCTCCCGCCGTCAGACGGGCATTCTCAACTTCCCCCCTGTGAAGATAACCGGCATGGCTGCTGCCCATCACGCCGATCCCAACAACTCCGATGCGTATTTCATCCATGTCCCATCTCCCCAATTTCAGGTCCAGTACGTTAACAAATCCAAGGGCACATCCACCCTGATATATTACAACGCCTGCGCGCATTCGTAAAATGAATGCCGGCCAAAACAACTTATCCCGCTTATTTCACGCGTTCTCCGTGGTGCAGATGTGGCAGAAAGCAAGCGCCGCCTGCCTGTGCTCAGGCCCGAAGGCCCGATCTCAACAACCTGCCTGTGCGCCGTGCCTGCGCCATCGCATGGCAGGCAGGTTGCACCTGTCTGCGTCGCGGAAGCGACAGGCAGGCGCAGACAGGGGGCCCGGGGGAACGGGGAACGCGCAAAACAACCAAGCTCCGCAAGGGGCGAAACAAAATAGAGAAACGCAATTTTCTGAAGGTCTGGCCGAAAAGGCCAACCGGAGCGCAGAGGGAGGGGGCTTGCCTTTGCACGCATCCGCCCGGGGAGAGGGTTTGAGCCATTTGCTTTTCGTGAAGTTTCCGGGTATTCTGTGAGGGTCCGTGTTGCCCTCAATAACAGTTGATCGTTCATGAATCATAACACAAACGCCGACAACCTCGTTTCCGTTCTCCTGCCCGCGCTATCGGATACTCAGACAGCCCGCAAGTGTCTGGATGCGCTGGTGGGACAGCATTATGAGCCGTTCGAAATCATCGTGCTCGCCGGCAGCAGTTACACTTCCCCCCATCAAAGCGACAAGCGCGTCAGGATTGCCAGGGTCTCTGCAACCGGCGGCATGGGGAGAATGGGGTTGCTGGCGGAGGGACTGAAACGGATCAAAGGAGGAACCGCCGTCTGGGTCGACCCCCGTTATATACCGGCGGGCGGGGACTGGCTGCAGCACCTGGTGGAACCTTTCAAAGAGTGCTCGGTGGGGGCTGTAACAGGCCGGAACCGATTCTCCTCAGGAAGCGGCAGACATTTTGGAGGACTCCTCGACTTTGCAGTTGACTCTTTCCCGGCACATTGTGGAAAGCGCCGGAAGGAGGTACCTGTCATCTCCCTGAAATGCGACGCGTTCCGCACGGAACTCTTAAAAAAGATCCTCTCCACCGTCGACCCCGCCCCTCCCCGCCCGGCGGAGCCGGTGGAACTTTCGATGCGCATCCGCCAGGAAGGGTATCGGATCATATACCAACCCGGTGTTCAATCCGTCGCCGGGTCCGTCCCGGATGCATCCCTCAGACCGGCTCCGGGGGACACGCTGATCGGCGCTCTCCGTTTCGGCGAAGCGGACGCCTTCCTGGGCAGGCGCTGGGGGATCGACTGGCTGCACGGGCGCATTTATATGGCGGCCATTTTATCGCTTTTTCTCATTCCCCTCGCATTGATCAGCGTTCCCTACGCCACGATAGCGGCCGGGCTGCTGTTCGGATGGGGGTGGTTCTTCGGGTTCCATATTCCTTTCCTGCCCTGGGAATGGCCGGTGGCACTGGTGAATCTGGGCGTTTTTATTGCCGTAATCCTGGCGGTGCGCGATGATTGGGCGCCCTGGCTCTTCCCTCCCCGCCGGACGCATCCGGCGATTATCCGGCAATGGCTTTTCGTTTTTTCGATGCCCATCTCTTATATCCTGATCACGCTGGCGGCGGGCTTCAGGACCGCCCTGGGGGGCATAAGCGGCATAAGCAAGATCCATTATCTGCCGCCCCTCGCGCTGGTGTCGGCCCTGTGGCATGTTCTGTCCGGAATCGGTTATGCCGGGGAGACCTTCCGGCCCAAATACAAGAAGAAGCAGGGCAAGAAAAACAGCAAAGAGTAACACGAAAATCCCGGAGCATGGAAATGTCAGTGAACGTTGACAACGTAAACATATCGAGCGACTTATGCGGAATCAACCTCAAGAACCCCACCGTCCTGGCCTCGGGCATACTGGGGCTTTCGATGGATCTGCTCAAACGCCTTGCCGGGGCCGGATCGGGCGCCCTGACCATAAAATCGATAACCAACGCCCAACGGAAAGGGCACGATAACCCCACGGTAATAGCCTACGAGGCCGGCATGCTCAATGCCGTCGGCTATTCCAATCCCGGCGCCGTTGCGGCTGCGCAAGAGTTCTCCGATCTGGCCTCGCTGCCGGTACCGGTCTTTGCAAGTGTTGTGGGGCAGACCCCCGAGGAGTTCGCAACCGCCGCCGAACGCCTGATGCAATGCGACTTCGCTGCGCTGGAGGTGCCGCTCTCCTGCCCCCATACGCCCGGATACGGGACTCTCGCCGGGCATGGCACGCCCGAAGCCACCGAGGAAATCACCCGCGCCGTCTGCGGCGTCACCGATAAGCCCGTGTTTGTCAAGCTCTCGCCGAACGTGCCCGCCATCGGAGAACTCGCTCTCGCCGCGCTGGAGGGAGGAGCCGGCGGCATTACAGCCGTCAACAGCATGGGGCCGGGGATGCTGATCGATATCGATGCCCGGCGACCGGTACTGGATTTCGGCTCCGGCGGAGTCAGCGGCCCGGCCCTGCGCCCCGTGGCACTCAGGTGCGTGTATGATGTACACAAAGCAATCCGCGACGCCGGACGCACGGCCCCCGTGATCGGCGTGGGAGGAGTTGCGTGTGGAGAACATGCAATGCAAATGATACAGGCCGGCGCATCGGCGGTTGGTGTGGGAACCGCCGTCTATCAACGCGGGCCGCGGGTGTTCGGAACCATTGCACGCGAGTTGAAGGAAATCTGTTGCAGGCTCAATGCCGATAACCTCCGGGACATGATAGGAGCCGCTCATGAGTGAAATGTTCGAAGACAGAGAGCAACCGGCGGGCAAGGATGATTTCATGCCGAGCCTGCCCGTTATGGTACGGCTGGTGGAGAAACGCCGGGAGACGCCCGGAATTGTCTCGTTACTGTTCGAGCTACCCCCCGCCGATTCTCCTTCCTTCCGCCCCGCACAGAACATACCCGGGCAGTTCGTCATGGTCTGGCTGCCCGGCCTGAACGAAAAACCATTCGTCATTTCCTACCTTACAACGGCCGGATTCGGAATTACCGTCATGGTGCGGGGCAATTTTTCGCGCCGGCTGGCGGAATTGAAAGAAGGCGAAATGGCAGGTTTCCGGGGCCCGTTCGGGCGGGGGTATTCACGTTACAACAACTATCAACCCGAAAAAATAGCCATACTGGGCGGCGGCTGCGGTATGGCGCCCCTGGCGCTCCTGGCCCAGGCGGCCCCGGATGCAACCCTTATACAGGGCGCCCCATCAGCCCGGAACCTGCTGTATCTGGAACGGTTCCCGCAGCAGATAGCCTGCACCGAAGATGGCAGTTACGGAATCAAAGGCACGCCTTTGCAGTGGCTGGAAGGGCGCGTTGCGGAAGAATTCGATGTGGTTTATACCTGCGGACCGGAACCCTTTTTAAAAGCAGTGGTGTCACTCTGCCTGACGAAAGGGATTGCCTGCCAGGCGGCCCTCGAACGCTACATGAAATGCGCTGTAGGCATCTGCGGACAGTGCGAATGCGACGGACGGCTCGTGTGCAGGGACGGCCCGGTGTTTGATGGAACGGAACTCGCCGCAATGCCGTCGTTCGGACATTTCAGGCGCGACGCCGCGGGGCGTCGCGTATCAGCCGCTGCGGGCAGCCCCGTTGCGGGCTGTTCACCGCAGCCGTCCCGGACATGCAACGGAGCTTCACCCACCGAACAATAGCCGCCGCATCCCGAACCATAAAAGATACAGGTAGACGGCAAGACCGGACGCACGCAACAACATGAGCCCCGGCTGCAACAAACAGAAAAACTCCACGGGCCGCCCATCCGGGGTCCCGTGGAGATCTTGGCGATAAAACCTGTTGGAAACTTTACCGCGCTCTCTTCTCTCCCCGCCACAGCTGCCCGTGGGCGCGCCGGGCGGGCGAGGCCATTTCTGTGAATTACTCGAGCAAATCGTCCAGTCCATCGTCCGGTTCTTCCGGCTCCTCGACGGGCTCCGGCGGCTCAAGCGGCTCCGGCTCGTCCGGGCACCCGGTCAGCAGTACAGGTGCGGCAGCGAGAGCGACAACGAACATGCCTGCGGTCAAGAGCGACAACACTTTCTTCTTCAAAGACATACCTGCTCCTCCTTGCAAAAAAGTAACGTTGCGAACTCCATCATTACACATGGACCCAAAGGTAAGGCATTATTCACCGTCCGGTCATGATGTCATTGGACCGGGGGCGCCTCACCTTCTTCCGGCATCCTGACCGGTGGCCCGGCCTCGGCCCCCTCCTGCTCTTTTTCCTCCAGCCAGGCCTGGTCAACGTCCACCTCGGCCGCTTCATACAGCTCCCGCACGTACCGGGCGCCCTTCTCCTGCCTTTCCTGCTGTTCCAGCATCTGCTCGAGCTGGGGCTTTATTTCATCGAACGCGGTACCTTCGGGCATCATATGCTCGTATTCATCATAAAGCGCCCTCAGCTCTTCGTCGGAAAAATCCAGTTCACCGAGGACTTCCTCGTCCAGAAGGGCCGTGGTGAGAGCATAATTTTCGATCACTTCCCGATCCAGCTCTTCCACCACTTCCGGGGACGCCTCAAGCTCGGCGATGAGCTCCTTGTAAGCCGCAGACTCCTGGATCTCTTTTTCCCGGGCTTTCTGCAGGAGCAGCTCCTGCCGGATCAGATCGTCAAGCAACCGGTGCTGCTGGTGCTGAATCTGTTGTTGATGTTGAGGCGGGTAAAGCGCGAACTCATCATAAAGGTCCTGCAACAGGATATCTTCTCCGTTAACCGTTGCCAGCACGGTGTCCGGTGCGCGGTCGGGATCTTCAATATCGATCTCTTCCGGTTCCGGCGCCGCACCTTCAAACATATCAAACTCCTCTGCTTCCGCACCTTCCTGTTCGGGCGCGGGACTCACCTGCCCGTCGTCGGGCCGCTCTTCCCCTTGCTCGATCCCGAACTCTCCGGTTCCTCCGGTGGCGTCCACCGGCTCAACAGGCTCGCAGCCTGCCAGAAGTGAAATTCCAAATAACGATGCGACAATACCGCCTGCAATAAGTTTTACTCCTTTACATCCGCTAAAAATGGCTGAAACCTCCTGTTTGTTCAATGATCGTCTTGATGCTCGTTCCGAAGTTCTCCACTCCCCTCCGCCCCGCGGGGAAACGCCTTCCCCCGCGGCATGGGCTTGCGTAAAAACATTGGACTGAACTTAACCCTTAAGCATCACATGTCTTCACCTCCATGCGTTGCGGTTTCCAGAGTGCCGGCACCATCCCTGTTAGGGTGTTAGTGTGCATCCACGCATGCAAGTTCAATGCTTTTGCCAAAAAATGCAATGGCTTTCACTGCAAAAGTGCCATTTTACAGAGAGAAAGGACTCCTGTCAAACAAACGTAAATATTCAGTAAACCACGATGTGGCAGAAAGCAAACGCCGCCTGCCTGTGCGTACGCACCTGTCTGCGTCGCGGAAGCGACAGGCAGGCGCAGACAGGTAGCGCCGGGCGACCGGAGGAAGCCCGGGGTAACGGGAAGAGCACAAAAAAACAGCCCCGCAAGGGGCGAAACAAAATCCGGAAGCGAAGGTTGTCACGCCCCTCCGGGGCTGGGCATGGATAAGCAATACGGTTCCCCGCGGCTCACTCCGTTCACCGCGGGCTATGTATGTTGCCGCCCCTGCCGGGGCTCACTACAAAAGAGGCCAGAGGTTGCCTTTGGTTTATGGAATATGCGGGCTGGAAGACAAACAGTCTGTCCCGTTTTTGAAAAAGTTATTCCTTCTCAAGAAAGCTCTGCACATCGTTGATCAGTTCTTCCCGGCGCTTGTACACCCTGTGCGGTGTGGACAGATCGCTCAGGAAACTGCGCCCGTAGGACTTCGTCACCAGGCGCCTGTCGGTGACTACGACCACCCCCCGGTCGGTGCGGTGGCGGATCAGCCGCCCGAAGCCCTGACGGAAGTTGATAACGGCCTCCGGCAAAGTATAGTGGCGGAAGGGGTCCGTATGGTTCTCGCGCAGGTGCTGAATTCTGCCCTGTACCAGCGGGTCGGTGAAGACATGAAAAGGCAGTTTCGTAACCACCAGGCAGCTCAAACTCTCACCGAGCACGTCCACCCCCTCCCAGAAGCTCTGCGTGCCCAGCAACACAGAGCCGATGTTCTCCTTAAACCGCGCCGTCAGGCTCCGCCTGCTGCCGTCTCTGCCCTGCGCCAGCAGAGGAACGCCCACACCCTCGAGGGGGCGCTTTATGCGCTCATAAACCTTATTGAGCAGTGAATAGGAGGTGAACAACACCAGCGAACGGCCGGCAGTCCCGCGCAACAGGTCGATCAGGAACGAGGAAAGCTCTTCATCATACGAGGCATCACGCCGCCCCCCGGCATCGGGCAGGAACGTGGGCACACATAACCTCGTCTGGCGTGCGAAGTCAAACGGTGAGCCGAACGCCGCACAGGACAGACGTTCCGGGCTCAGGCGCCCGGCGCCGAGCCGCTCTTTGATGTAATCGAACCCGCCCTCGACCCTGAGAGTGGCGGAAGTCATAATGACCGAGCGCATCTCATCGAAGAAAAAGGTGCGCATAAAATCCCCCACCTCCAGCGGTGCCGCCCGCAGGGTAAAGTAGTTCCGTCTTCCGCCTCCGCTGCGCTGAAGCCAGTAGACGTGGTTCTCCCCCTCCCTCTTCAGAATAAACTCCAGCCCCGCCGCCGCGTCCCGGAGGCGCCGGTTCTGGGCGGCCAGGTCCATGGCAAATTCGGGAATTGTTTCATGGCACTCGCTGTTTTCTTCCAGGCATTCGACGAGGTTCTTGACCCGCTCCTGCAGTTTCCGGCAGGCCGCATCCACCCGGGCGGCCGTTTCGCCGATCAGGCCCGTTTCCGTCACCTCCGGCCTGCACCTGTCCAGCAGGATTTTGTCCTCTGCGGGCGGCAGAGGATCGAACGGCCCGGACAACATATCGAAAAATCCGCGCACCTCCTGCCCGAGCTCCTCGACCCCCTCCACAACGCCCTGCGCCATTTCCAGAGCGGTCTCCCGCGAAAGAGCCCCGCTCTCGGGGAGGTGTTTGCTGATAAGACCTATCAGCGTGGACACCATCCCGACACCGGAGCCGTCCCTGCGCCTGCGCCAGAGTCGGCGGCAGATACGGTAAAACGTGAAGCTGTCGACATCCACCGCCACGGCTTCGGTGGCAACGTCCTCGATGTTATGGGCTTCATCGAAGACGATACAACGCTCGCGCGGCAAATGGGGCCTGTCCAGAGCAACATCGGCAAAGGCAAGGGCGTGGTTGACCACGATGATGTCGGAGAGCTGCGCCAGAGCGCGCGCCCGCCTGACGAAGCATTTGTTGATGTATCGGCAGCCCCGGCCCATGCATTCGTCGCCGCCGGCGGTCACCAGTGCCGACAGCGCCCCGGCCCCGGACTGCTGCAGAAATGCCGAACATTCAGATATGTCCCCGGTCCGCGTCGATGTGGCCCAGCCGACCAGGGGCATAACGGCGGCCGCTTCCTGCGGAGCGGACAGCTCCCGGTCATGGTACCGGATCAGATTGAGGAACCTGCGCACGCACAGGTAGTTGCTTCGTCCTTTCAAAAGGGCTGTTTGAAACCGTCCGCCCAGCAGCTTTTTCAGAAAAGGCAGATCTTTCCCGTGCAGCTGCTCCTGGAGATTCTTGGTGTTTGTCGAGACGATGACCTTATCGTCATTTTGGCGCGCCCAGGCGATGATCGGCAGCAGGTAGGCCATCGATTTGCCGATCCCCGTGCCGGCCTCACACATCAGGTGCCTGCCGTGGTTCAAAGCATCGCAGACGGACTCCGCCATTCCGATCTGTTCTTCACGCGGTTCGAAATTCCCGAGATTGCGCCCCACGGCCCCGTCTTTTGCGAACATAGCGCATATCTTCTGCGTATCGACAGGCGCATCCCGCCGCTCCGGCGTCTGGAACTGCTGCGCTTCTTTGAAAATCCGTTCATGGTTCTTGAAAACACTGCCCAGCCCCGGTTCTCCCCCGTCCGAGAGGACAAATCCGGCTTTTTTGTCGGCGGCCTTTCCGAGCACATCCGCCAGGGGCGAGTCCGCCGCCATCGCCAGCTCGCTCAGGGCGACCAGCGCAGGCCCCGGCAGGTTGCGCATTTCCACAACCAAAGCGTCCCAGACGCTGCGGGTCAGGCGAGCCAGTCCGGGACTTCCCGGCATTTCAGGCGGCTCGATATGCAGTTCCCCTGCTACAGAGGCGAGGGAATAATCGGAACACCGGGGCAGCACGATTTCGGCCAGCTCCCGGCTGTCAATAACCTGCCGGGGCGGGTGCAGGTTCGAAGCTTCGAGGAACTCCAGAAAGACGGCGGCATGATGCACGACGGTGGGTTCGTCGCCAAGCTCGGAAAGCATCGCCTCCAGGGCGTTCCGCGGCCCGCCTTGTCCTGCCGGGGGCTGATCCCCCGTCGCGGTTGATCCCCGCCCGGCCCGTGGAGATCCCGCCGCATCGGCCGGAAAGCGCTTGCACTCCACATCTCCACCCTCCGGATCAACGCGAACTAAAGCGCTCTCGAGTATGCAGTCATCGCCGGCCAGGGGCCCTGATGTGATATAGGAAAGGAAGTTGCATTGATTTGTTTTGCTCATTCAGAGTCGTTCAGGTATGGTAGTCGGCATTGATCTCGACATATTTTTTCGAAAGATCGCATGTCCACACCGACGCAGCCGCCCGGCCGGCGCCCAGGTTGATTTCTATCCGCACCTCATCTTTTTTCAGTTCCTCGCAGGCGTTCTCGCCCGTCGGGATCCCATTGCTCAACACCCGTACGTCTCCCAGCAGCAGTCCGGCATCGCCGGGATCGAACTTCGCCCCGCTCCGGCCGGCCGCGCAGACGATCCGCCCCCAATTGGGGTCCTCGCCATGTACGGCGCATTTGACCAGCAGGGAGTTGGCGATGGATTTTGCCACTTTGACCGCCTCGCGGCGGTTCCTGGCGCCGGACGCCCGGACCACGATCAGTTTTGTGGCTCCTTCGCCGTCGGCCGCGATCTGCATCGAGAGATCCCGCATCAGATGGAACAAAGCATCCGCAAATTTCCTCTTCGCTCCGGCATTGGTCCGTACCGCCGCCCTGCCGCTGGAAACGAGAAAAACGCTGTCGTTGGTGCTTGCATCCCCATCGACGGTTATCATGTTGAAGGTCTCCTCCACACATCGTTTCAGGAGATCATGCAGTTCGTGGGCGCCGGCCGGCATATCGGTCGTAACAAACGCCAGCATCGTGGCCATATCCGGTGCGATCATCCCGGATCCCTTCGCCATCGCGCCGATCGAGACGGGGACTCCTCCGCATTCAAACCTTACGGCGCAGGACTTCGGGCGGGTGTCGGTGGTCATGATCGCTTTTTCGGCATTTCTTGCCGACAGGCCGGCAGCGGAGAGCGTCGCAAACGCTTCCCGGAGACCCTGTTCCACCCGGGTCATGGGCAGGGGTCTTCCGATGATGCCGGTGGAAGCCACGCCCACCTGTTCGGGCCGGCAGCCGGCCAGGGACGCTACGGTTTTTGCCATCTGTGCGGCATCCCTGCTCCCCTGTGCTCCCGTACATGCGTTGGCGTTTCCGCTGCAGACGGCGATCGCCCGGAGGCTGTCGGAGGGCAGGATCGACCGGGACCATGCCACCGGCGGGGCGGCGAAGAGGTTCCGGGTAAAGACCCCGGCCGCGCTGAGTTCCTCTTCACCCATCAGCAGCGCTATATCCGGTTCACCGGCGGTCTCTTTCAATCCGCAGGAACTCGACCCGGCCCGGAACCCCGGCGGCGTCAGAACGGAACCGTCCTTTATACATTCCATGACTGATGCTCCCTATTCTTTCAGACCGTTCCGCACGCAACCCCTTTCCCGCCATCCGCCGGGCGGGCCATGAGGTTCTCCTGTGAAAGCAATGCCGGGGCTTTGAAGGGTGGTACGCCCGAGAGGGTTCGAACCCCTAACCTGCGGTTCCGTAGACCGCCAAGGCTCTCCCCTAAGCACCTGCATAACTGCATCCTACAACATGGAAAAAAACTGTTGTATGCGCATTTGACTGCTTTTTGTGCAGATTATCCCTTATGTTGACGGCTCAACTGTCACGTATTCCGGCTTTTTTTCAGTGCACCTGTCAACCTATCCGGCAGGTTCAACACTTAAAAATACGGCCTATCCTACTCCCACCTGAGAGTCCAATTGGACTCGCAACACCGGAACAAATCCTTGCATTTTTCTGCCAATCGGATTCGATCCGTATTATACCACATTCAGCCGCCACTTGCACCTCGACGCCACGCCCGAAAAAGCACAATACGGACAAGGATAAATCTTCGGGAATTATAACCGAGGTGCCCTACCCCCTTGCACCATTCAAAGATCGCCTTGTGAGCGATTCTGTGGGGGCTCAGGGGGAAGCCAGTGCCTGTCCCGAGAGGTCAGAAAGGTGCAGCATGAGAGCCGCATCCAGCCCTTGACAACCGGGATATTTTGACGTATGTTCGGTCGAACCAATAGGATCACAATATGATCGAGAGGATCCGGAAGTCCGGCGATCTGCTAGGCATCAAGCGCCGGATCATCTGATCATCGCACCGGCGACGCTCCAGGTCGGCCACATCTATTACAGCTTTGCCGAGAACGGCTGTCTGAAGTGAACATTAGTCAGGGCCGGTGGGAGTGATAGCGCTTCTGCCGGCCTATTTTTGTGGAATATTTCTTCGCACAAATTCTCTGCCGGCGCGAGGTTCTGAGATCGTGCTCGAATATACACGTTTTCCCTAAACATAACATTTTTCCTTAATATTTTTTAGCCCCCTCACCTATACGCCCCATGAGTTCAAGGTTGCATACATGTATGAGAGGAAGCCCGTCGTCATCTGACACCAGCTTTCCCAATCTATCTAACGAAAGCAGTATGTGGCTTCCTTTCAGGTTGAGCGCTTGCACTCCCGCCCCCGAAAGGCGTCGGGCTGTTTTTTTAATGCAGGCTTCATAAATTTTCTGGTCTATGATGCCGCGCCGATATGCCCTCAGGGCATCAATACTTTTATAATATTCCTCATCTTTTTCCGCAAGATATTCATCCGGTCCGTTCCAGTAACCCCAGATCGTTACGTATCGGTGCTGCAAGCTCAGTACCGGGTGGCCTTCCGGGGTCACCAGGTGCCTGTGGCTTCTGAACCGCCGCCTGTCGGTGGGGCCTTCCTGTTCTTCATCCCGCCGGTGCCCACTCATGTAGACGGCCCGGGGATACACGGTGGGGATACCGCGCCTGTTCAGATCAAAGCTCAGTGCAATCTCCTCGAACGGGTTGTTATAGCCATGCGAGATTTTTTTAACGCCATCCCGATCCAGCACGTCCACATCCGGGACGCGTCCGACTTTCGATACCCGGCAGACGACATGCACGTTATCCTTGGTCCGCGTATCATACGTTCTCCCATGTTCGGAGAGGTTTTGTTTCGGGCTTTCGCGCCATTTTTCCGGCAAAAAATACTCGAAAAGTTCCGGGTCTTTTCCCACGACCCAGAGCACGCCCCCGGTGCTTTCAACTCGACCATAGACATAACTGACGCCGAATATTTCGACCGGGTGCAGGTCCGGCGGAAATTGTTTGTCTGTCTCAAACCGTTTGGCTTGCTTTTTCAGGTAGCCGCTGCGCCTTGCCGCCTTCACCCGCCGTTCGTGTTCGGGGGTACTTTCCAGCAGATCAAAATCCACCAGCGCATAAAGCGTCTGGCCGTTGCGATCGGAGACCGGTCTTCGTGATTTTGAAGGGCGGAGTATGACGTGGTGGGGCTTATTGTCCCGGACGATGAATCCCTTCTCTGCCAATTCACGGGCGGCCCGCTCGGTGAGACGGTGCATCTGATGCTCTTCTAAAATCCCTTCTTTCCGGGCTTCCGCGGCATCCATACCTTTTATCCACTCGTAGATGACAGCATATTGCCGGTTGGGGTCCAGAGTGACTTCCCGGTGGCTTTCCTGCAGGTCTTTCATTCAGTAGCTTTTCCGGCCGATCCGCTCGCTCTCCACAAATTTGCGCGGCACATAGATCGCCAGAGGCTTATGGGTCAGGACGGATTTTCCGTATTTTCGCGCGAGATCTTTTAGCTCCATAACCAGCCCGAATTCCTCAAAGGGACTGTTGAACTTTGCTCCCGCGATGTCCGAGACTTCTGTCTCGCCGGGGATATCCTGTCCCATCCGGCTCCATTTGAGGACGATCTGCTTTGAGACTTCGTCGACCGGTTTGGTCTGTATC
>PUMZ01000356.1 GCA_003551565.1 Candidatus Brocadiaceae bacterium
CGCTAACGCCGCTTTCTTTGCTCTGGGGTTGGGATTGCTCCAGGGGGTTATCAACTTTGAGGAACTCGACCGAGAATTCAACCCCAACACTGTCATCTATGTGGCGCCACCATTCCGCCATACGCATTTTGACGGCAAACAGGTCGTCGTCCACAACCGCGTCGAACAACATGAAATATTCTCTTACAACCTTTACCCCGGCCCAAGCGCCAAGAAAGGAGTTTACGGGGCCCTGATCGAAATGGGAGTGCAGGATGAATGGATAACCGCCCATTGTTCCGCGGTGCAGGTCATTACACCCTACGACAACATTGTCAACTTTATGCACGAGGGGGCCAGCGGCGGCGGCAAAAGTGAAATGCTCCAGCAACCCCACCGCCTGTCCGACGGCCGCCTGCGTGTCGGACAAAATACCGTGACAGGCGATGAACGGTTTTTGGAAATTCAAAGAACATGCGATCTGCATCCGGTCTGCGACGATATGGGAATGTGCCATCCTTCACTCCAGCAAAACCGCGGACGCTTGCAGATTGCCGATGCAGAAGACGGCTGGTTCGTACGGGTCAACCATATCGAAAGCTATGGCACGGACCATGACCTGGAGGGCCTGACCGTCGAACCGCCCCGCCCGCTGCTCTTTTTGAACCTCGACGTTGTCCCGGGCGGAACGGCACTGATATGGGATCATCAACAGGATGCTCCCGACAGGCCATGTCCGAACCCCAGGGTCATACTACCCCGTGATATCGTCCCGGGCGTGGTGACAGGTGAAGTCTCCGTGGATATCCGCTCTTTCGGGGTGCGCACACCCCCATGCACCATGGAAAAACCTTCCTACGGGATACTTGGACTCTTCCACGTGCTGCCGCCGGCGCTGGCCTGGCTGTGGCGACTCGTGGCGCCTCGGGGCCATGACAACCCGAGTATCACCGACGAGGAAGCAATGAGCAGCGAGGGGGTAGGAAGTTATTGGCCGTTCACCACCGGCCGGAAAGTTGACCAGGCCAACCTGCTCCTGCAGCAGTTTTTGCAATATCGGGACATCCGCTATATCCTCACACCCAATCAGCATGTCGGGGCCTGGAAGACCGGGTTTATGCCCCAGTGGCTCGCCAGGGACTATCTTGCCAGACGCGGATCGGCGCCCTTTCTGCCCGGTCAACTCGTCCCGTCACGCTGTAATCTGCTGGGGTATACACTGCGAAAAATGCGCATCGAAGGAACACTCCTGCCGGAGTGGCTCTTCCAAACGGAACTGCAACCGGAAGTGGGTACGGAGGCTTATGACACGGGGGCCGCTATCCTCAAAGAATTTTTCAACAAGCAGATCAACGTCTTTTTGCAACCGGAATTGCATCCTCTGGGACGACGTATAATCCATTGCTGTTTGGACGGCGGAACACTTGATGATTATGAAAATCTGATCAGCAGGCCGCACGTTTAGCCCGCTTCCGATGACCCGGGGGCGTGGCCCCTCGGGAAAAGGTCGCAACAGGTTTGTAGTGAGTTCCTTCAGGGGCTCCGGACTCCGGAAAACGTTACGTTGACCCGCGGACGCTTGAAAGCGTCCACTACGAGCCGGGTTTTCGTCGGGCTGTCAGACAGCGACAACTGTTATTGCTGCATGGTTCCAAATCCGAAAGAGAAAGAACTATGAAAAAATGGATTGTTCTGGTGGCGGGAGTTACTCTGCAATTAATTTTCGGAGGTGTTTACGCGTGGAGCGCATTCGTTCCGGCGTTAACAGAACAATACGGCCTCAGCAACGGAGAATGCGGATTTGTTTTTGGGGTGATTATCGGTACGTTCACCATTGTTATGATCCCCGGCGGGCGGTTAATGCACAGGTGGGGCCCGCGGATCGTCGCCACAGCCGGCGCCATCCTGTTCACCTCAGGCTACGTCGCAGCCTCTTTATCAGGGGGAAATTTCCTGTTGCTCCTGCTCAGTATCGGGGTTCTGAGCGGAGCCGGAATCGGTGCGGGATATGTCTGCCCGCTGACAGTGGCCATGAAATGGTTTCCAAACAACAAGGGACTGGTCATGGGGGTGGCGGTGGCCGGTTTCGGGGGCGGAGCAATCGTGTTAAGCTTCTTCGTCCAATATCTGCTTCAAACTGTTCAATTGGATGTTCTGCAGGTGTTCCGAATTATCGGGATAGGCTTTGGAGGAGTGGCAGTGGTTTCGTCACTGATGCTGAGCAACCCCGGCCATACAAGCGAGGGAGACCGCGGGAACATGCCCCCGCCGGGCAACATCAAAGCCTATCTTCTGACCGACAAATTCGGCTCCCTGGCGCTCGGATTGTTCGCGGCCACTTTTGCCGGTCTCATCACGGTAGGGAATCTTAAACCGATTCTGGAGGATGCCGGACTGGAACCCGCAGCCGCGACTCTGGGAATAGCTCTTTTTGCGGTGGGAAACGCCGCAGGCCGGATCTTCTGGGGCCGGCTCTCCGACCGCATTGGCCCACGCCACTCGGTCTTGTTCTCCCTCCTCGCCCTGGGCATGGCCGTTTTTCTCCTGCTATTTGCAATGCCCGCCCCATACATGCTCACGCTTGTCGTACTGACAGGACTGGGCTTCGGCGCTGCTTTTGTCGTCTATGCGTCGTCAGTCGTGGAATATTTCGGAGTTGAGCTTTTCCCCCTTCTTTATCCCGTCTGCTTTCTCGGATATGGTCTGTCCGGAATCATCGGCCCCGGAATCGGCGGATGGATCAAAGACGTGCTGGGATCGTTTGCCCCGGCGTTGGGGATCAGCGCAGCCGTTGTCTTTTTGTCCTGCGCTCTACTCGCTTTCACACTTCCCGCCGAAATCGAGCCGGCTCCGGAAGACACCGTTCCCCGGGAGGCTGATGCCTTTTCAAAACGGAGTTTGAAAGAGAACGAATAAAACGGCTTTCCGTCATCTTCGCGGACATTCACAGCTGCACGCACCAGCGCAAACCACTCCACGACCCCGCCGGCCCTGCGCCGGTGGAGCGAACGATTCACAGCTGCACTGAATACTTATGATCATCATAATTTTGACCTGGGGAAATCGGATGCTATATAATGCAGCGACCAATGGGGTGCACTGATTCCATTCCCTGCGTTCGGTCCGTCCCGTGAACGATTGCGTGCCGGGTGGTGGGGGGGGAGGGGAAGATCGTCCCGGCTGTGGTTCCCGACCACGGTATTCCTGCCTCAGAAAACGGTTACGGTGAGGCTTCCGGTCGCGCGGAGGAAGCATGCCACCGGCGCAACCAGAGGAACCGGAGGAGTTTTTTATGTCCGATCTGATAACGCATCGAAAGGTGTTCGAGGACTGGCGCCGCCTGGTGCTTCACGACAGATGCGTCGGGTCCCTGCCGGCACAGGTGATGAATGATCAGCGCGTGTTTGCCAGACCCGGCGCGTTGACGCGCGGGGGGGGACGTTTGTTCCGGACATTCTGAGGAAGGCTCGTGATGCTCAGCAGCGCGGAGACGACCCGCTGCTCTCCCGGCGCAAACTGGCTTTCGCACCGGGAGGGATCACGCGTTACGCCGCCGATGTCATGATGAAGCCCCTTGCCAGGGCCAGAACGAATACGGACCGGGAGAAAGCTCATCAGCTTATGCAGAAAGGAAATGCGGCCAACGGTTCTCCCATCCGGGAGATATCTGCGACATAATAACCATAAACAGGAGATAATGATGGAAACCCGGGTTCTGATAACGCACGAAGATCAGTCTTTTTCGCTGGAAACGGCCACGCTGAGTGAAGTGGGCCCGAACGATGTCGTGGTGCGCACGGTTTGTTCAGGTGTCAGTATCGGGACGGAGTTCGCCCTGGTACGGGGGAAACTTTCCTGGGGACCCTACCCTCTGGCAACCGGCTACCAGGCAACCGGCATTGTCGAGCAGACAGGCTCCGGAATAAGTCACTTCAAAACAGGCGACCGCGTGTTTGTGCGGGGCAACAAAAGCCTGACACTCAAAGACGGAACAACGGTTTCTCCGGTCAGCGGCGCGCACGCTTCCCGCATCGTTTGCGATGCAAGTCCGGAATCTTTGCAGGCTCCGGGTCATGTGCCCGACGGGGTTGATATGGGGACGGCCGCCATGTATGTGATGCCGGCAGTGGCCATGCACGGTCTCGATATGGCGAAGCCGGCAGCGATCGAAACGGTTGCGGTCTACGGCGCAGGCCAGATAGGCATTGGAGTCATCGCACTGGCCTCGCTGCGGGGCTGCCGGGTTATCGCTATCGATATCAATGATCGGGCTCTGGAATTGGCTCAGGCCATGGGCGCCGAGCATACGATCAACGCCGGTGAGGAAGACTGGAAGGAACAGTTTGAAGCGCTCGCCCCCGGCGGAGCCGACACCGTATTTGAGGCGACAGGTCTGCCGCAATGCGTTGACATCGCCCTTTCGCTCGTACGAACCACAGGCAGCCACCAGGTGGAAGGGCAGGGCAAGTTCGTATTTCAGGGCAATTACGGAGAACAGCCGCTGAGCCACAGTTTTCTGACGCCCCACGCCAAAAACCTCAGGTGCTTTTATCCGTGCGACGACGGCCTGTTGCCCAACCGCAAGCGGATCATGCATCTCCTTGCTACAGATGCGCTGAAATGGGGAAAAGTCATCACCCACCGTCTCCCCTGCGGCGAAGCACCGAAAACGTTTGAAGCCATCAACAACGGCGACCCCGCGCTTGTCAGCGTTGTTTTCGACTGGTCTGAAGAATGATGTGCGGATTCTGAGGCGCCACGGCGCTGACAGCGCCGCGAACGGAACGTTTGCTGTATTCTTTGCATGGGCACATCACGGATTCATGAGAACGACAGGCTGAGCAGCGTTTTTTGCTGCAGGACAACACCATGAGCAATATTCTTGTCACAGGTGCGAGCGGATTGATCGGCAGCCGCTTGATCCACACTCTGAAAGCCGATCACAACGTGATCGCCATCAGCCGCAGCCGGCCAAACGGCGAGGGATTTGTTGATATAAGAGGCAATTTCGCCTGCTGGGAAGATCTTGCGAAGCTGGATAGCTGTGAAATCAATGCAGCCGTGCATCTGGGGGCGGTTACCGGCGGATGCCTCGAACGTGAGGGTATCCTGGTCAACGTGGAGGGCTCACGGGTGCTGATGCAGTATCTGGCCGCACGCGGCTGCAAAAAGATGGTTCTGGCCAGCTCCATCGCCGCCATCGGATTCCAGAACACAGGCTTCATTCCGGATCACCTGCCGATCACGGAAGCGCATCGCTGCAAGGACCGCGACGGATACGGGCTGTCGAAATATCTCATGGAAGAGGTCTCCCGTTATATTTGCAGGCAGAAACCGGAACTGGACATAATGAACATCCGCCTCTGCTCCGCCGGAACAGATGCCGCTGTTTTCCGGGGCCTTCGCCCACACGGGGAATGGTGTCTGGGAGGTCCCACTTACATGGTGGTGGATGATGCCGTGCGGCTGTTCGCAACGGCGGCCGAATCTCCGTATAAACCCGGCTGCCGGGTCGTGAACGGCGTCGCCGAACGGTGGTGGTCTGCGGAACCCACCGCCCGGCAGTTGCGGCACTGGTGGGGCGATAAGGTCGATGTCTCCTATTTTGAACAGCCGGGCAACAGGTATGCCAATGTGTTCGATACCTCAACGCTGAATAAAGAGTTGGATTTCGAGGCGGAAAAAACGCTCAAAATCCTCAAGGATAATGAATAACCATGTTCCGTGTCGCTGAAGACGACATGGACCGTCTCCCCTGGAAAGCCGTTATGAACTTGAAGGAAGAGTGTTTTGCGCCACGGCCGCTGATGTCCCATTTGATCCCATTCGGGAGCAATGTCACAATTTCCCGATACGGCAATGCTGCAATATATGTCTTTGATTCCACCGTCATTCGTCGGAGTCGGATGCTTTATCTTCGGGTGGTTCGGGTTTGTGCAGGTCTGGTTCGCCCATCTGGCGGCAGTACATCCTGTGGAACGATCCCGGGCGCGACATGAGTTCTTCGAATGTGCCTGTCTCCTCGATGCGTCCGTTCCGGAGCATGACAACCAGGTCGACGTCCCGGCAGAGCGAGAGGCGTGAGGTGGCCATGAGGACGGTGCGGCGGCCGTGTGCCTCGCGCACGGCGCGGCGCAACGGGCGTTCCACCGACTCGTCGAGGCCGGAGAACGTGTCGTCGATTGTCAGCACGGCCGGTCCGGTCAGCAGTGCGCGGGCGAAGCCGAGCATGGCAAGCTGCTCGTCGTTCAGCGCGATCCCTCCGCGGCCGAGCCGTGTCTCGTAGTCTTCGGCCAGGCTGATGACGAAGTCGTGGAGTCCCACTGCGCGGGCGGCTTCCTCGATCTCTTCCCGTGGGGCATCGGGACGTCCGTAAGCGATATTCTCGGCCACCGTGCCCGTGAAGACCGTGCAGCGGCCCATGACGTTGCCGATGAGCGTTCGCAGACGGGCGACGCGCAGACGGCGGACGTCCAGGCCGTCGAGGCGTACAACGCCTTCCGTGGGGTCGAACAACCGCGTAAGAAGCATCAGGAGTGTGCTCTTGCCGCTGCCCGTCGGGCCGACCAGGGCCACGGTGTTGCCCGAGGGAATATGCAGGTTCACGTTGTCCACGGCAAACGGGCCCCCCTCGCTGTAGCGCAGGGAGACGTTCTCGAATGCGACGTCCCCGCGGACGGAATCGGGATCGACGGGATTTTCGGGGTCAACAATGACATCGGGCGAGTCGAGGATGCCGAAGACGCGGTCGGCCAGGACATAGATGCTCTGTGACACGGCGCCCAGACCCACCAGGGCGCTGATCGGGACGAAGAGCTGGGCGGTGACGGCATGGAAGGCGAGCACCTCGCCGAGCTGCATGCGTCCGGCGCGCAGGTTCAGGAAACCCAGAGCCAGCACCGAGAGCGTGCCCAGACCGGTGATGAGCGTTGTGAGGGTGTTGAAGAACAGGTTCAGGCGGTGCTGACGCTGCGAGAGTCCGATGTTGTGATCGATGCGCCCGCCGAAGTCGACGGTCTCACGCGCCTCCTGGGCGTAGTTCTTGATGGTTACGATATTGCTGAGACGTTCGACGACAAAACCGTTCAGTTCGGCGACGCGGTCGCGCAGCTCCACGGTGTTGCGGCGGATGCGCGGGAGGAAAATGTAGCAGGTGACGGCGTAGAACGGCAGTACGCCGAGCACGATGAGGGTCATTGCGGGGTTGAGCCGCAGCAGCAGCACGAGCCCCAGCACGAGCATGCCGCTCTGCGTGACGGCGTTGACGAAGAACTGCGTGAGGTTGCCGGGGATGCCGCTCACGTCGTCGAGCACGCGTGTCATGAGCTGTCCGACCTGTTCGCGTGAGAACGTGGCCAGGTCCATCGACGCCAGCTTGCGGTGCAGCGACGTGCGCAGGCTGAACACCATGGCGTTGTTCATCCGCGCCCGCGTAAATTCCGAAGCGGCGCCGTCAGCGTTCGGTTCCGGGGGGATGTCCGCGGGATCGTCTGCGCCCGGCACGCGGATATCGGGCGGGTCGCCGGCGTCCGGCGATCCCTCGTTCTCTTCGCTCGGGGCTGCCGGTGCGACCAGAAGCACCTCGTCGACCAGCCAGCGTCCGAGCATGGCGAAGGCGTAGGGCGTGGCCGAGGCCGAGGCCGCCACGAGTATGACGAAGAGGAGGGCCTTCCAGTGTTGTTTCAATTCGGTTCCGGTCAGCCGCCATATCAGAGCCATATCACCGGTCCTCCTCTGGCGGGGGGAGACGGTCCTTGCCGTATTGATCGGCGAAGATATCGCGCAGCATGCTGTCCTGTGTCCGCAGAAGCCGGTCGTAGTCGCCCGTTTCCACGATCCGGCCCGCGCGCATCACGGCGACGCGTTCGGCGTCGCGTGCCAGGATGGCCCGTCCCACGACCATGATGCATGTACGTCCCTTCATCAGCTCGCGCACGGCCTCGTTCACCTCGTGTGCGGAGTCGGGATCCAGCGTGGCAACGGCCTCGTCCATGATGAGCACGAACGGGTTGGAGAGCAGGGCGCGGGCCACGCCGATTTTCATGCGTATGCCCGAGGCCAGCATCAGCCCGCCCGCACCCACCGGCGTCTCGTAGCCCTGCGCCAGGCCCGCAACAAACCCATGCAGCCCGAGCGCTTTGCTGACCTCGAGCATCTCCTCATCGGTGGCGTCCGGCCGGCCGTAACGCAGGTTCTCGGCGATGGTGCCGCGGAAGATGCTGGATTTCGGAAGCACCATCGCCAGCGAGCGCCGGTAGTCGGCCAGGCGGTAGTCCCGGATGTCCTGTCCGTCGGCTTTGATGCTCCCATCGGCCGGATCGTAGAACCGGCGCAGCAGCATCGCCAGAGTGCTGCGTCCCGATCCGGCCGGGCCGAGCACGGCCAGGTGCGTGCCCGCAGGTATTTCCAGGCTGCACGACTCAAGAACCGGCTTGCCCTCCGTATAGCTGAACGTCAGGCTCTGGAGGCGGATGTCGCCCTGAAGCGTCTCGATCCGTTCCGCTTCCGGGCGGTCATCAATGGCCGGTTCACGTTCGAGAACCTCGTTGATTCGGTCCACGGACACGCCCACCTGAACGACCTGGTTGGCCACGCCCGCAAAACGTGTGACCGGCCCCAGTATGTTTGTCGCGTAGGCGCAGAACGCCAGCACGTCGCCGTAGCCCATGGACTCTTTCAGAACGAAGTAGGCGCCCGCGCAGTAAATGAGGGTGTTGCCCATCTTGTTGACAAAGTCCGCCAGGTGGTTGAACGACGTGTTGTAGGCCGCGCCGCGCACCGCCGCGTTCATGACTTGTTTGGCCTGGGAGGAAAAGTTGAGCGATTCGGCCTGTTCCTGACCGTAGGACTGGATCAGCTCGTGGCCGCTCAGACGCTCCTGCAGCGTGGACGAGATATGGTCCATATGCGCACGGAGCATCGCCGTGTTCTCACGGATGCGCCGGGAGAAAAAACGGTAGTTGAGGAAGTAGGCAGGCAGCAGCGCGAAGGTCAGCAGCGAAAGACGCGGGCTGATGCGCAGCATGACGACCAGGGCGAATCCCAGCGCCACCAGGTCGCCGGTGAGCGCGATGAGTCCGCCCGTCACGACCGAGGATACGGTGCCCACGTCGCCCATCAGACGCTGATTGATGCCGCCGACGGGCGTCTCGTCGTAGAAGTTCATCGAAAGGCTCATCATGTGCCTGAAGAGCCGCTTGCGTGTTCGGCGCACGATGCCCATTCCGACCGTGTTGAGCGTGATGCTGTTGGCCACGTTCACCACGGCGCGCATCACCGGCACCGCGAAAAGCAACCCCATCACGAGCGGGAAGAGTCCCCACCGGCCTTCGCGGGCGACATCATTGATCAGGCGGCGCATGAACAGCGGCGCCGCCATGCCGATGGCCGTCAACACGCCCGTCAGCACCAGCGCCAGCACCAGAAGGCGCGCGAAAGGGCGCAGGAAGGGGAATATCTGCCTGTACCTGCTCATCTCATGCACTCGACGGAATAGGGCATCTTGACCGTCAACTCATTTTTGGGTGGCGAAAAGAGAACCTCTCCGGGGAAACATTCGGTGAACCCCGTTGGGTACCGCCATCATGATACCCGATTCCAACATCCCGGTCTATTGTACACTTTCATCCGATCATTTTAGTGCGTTCGTTGTCAATAGGCATACACCGTTACCCCGCTTATTTCATGCGTTCTCAGTTGTGCAGATGCGGCAGAAAGCAAGCGTTGTTTGCCTGTGCTCAGGCCCGAAGGGCCGATCTCAACAACCTGCCTGTGCGCCGTGCCTGCGCCATCGCATGGCAGGCAGGTTGCACCTGTCTGCGTCGCGGAAGCGACAGGCAG
>PUMZ01000109.1 GCA_003551565.1 Candidatus Brocadiaceae bacterium
CCGGCGAGGATTTATTTCTTCGCCATAAAGTCGAGGTTGGAAGTTTTGACAAAGCGTTACTGCATTTTGAAACCATCGATCCCGGCGGCGAAGTCTGGATCAACGGCGAACAAGCAGCAGATATCACCGGCCGCGAACCTGTGGCGCTCGATGTCACTGATTTCATTAGGGCCGATACGGTCAATCTGATCGCGGTGCGCGTTAACTCTTACGCTGTCTCCTGGGAAGAACGCGGCAAGCACGCGCCCACCGACCTGAATATCGGCTGGTTCGCCGGCCGCGCCTGCCTTGATCTGCAATCAGCGACTTCTGTCGAAGATGTTTTCGCTTACACGCTCTCACATGGCGATCCGGCCGTTCTGCAAACGCGGGTCGAACTTAATAACGATAATGAACACCTTTTTTGCGGCCGCTTGGAATTTACGCTTACTCCCTGGTTTCCCGAAGAAAACGAGGAAACTGCGGCTTCTTCAGTGGTTTCGGTCGAACTCAAGCCACAGACAGTCACGCCGGTTGAGCACATACTGGAAGTTCCGTCCCCGCGCCTGTGGACATGGGAGAAGCCGTTCCTTTACAAGCTGCGCGTCTGTTTACTGGACGGTGAAGGACACAAGATCGACGATGAAGTCGTCACTACGGGTATTCGAACCGTCAGCCAGGACGGCGGCATCTTCCGGATCAACGGCAAGCCGGAACTGCTGCGGGCGCCGCTTTTTTTCGGTGAGCGTCCGCCGCTGGAGGATATTGCCCGCCGGCAGCGCTGCGCGCCCGCGGAGTGGATTGTCCGTGAGCTGTTGATGGTGCGGAAAATGAACGGCAACGGCGGGCGGATGAGTGTGCATCACGCCAACGTTCTGGGGATCAACGATCCGCGCTTCGCTGAATATGCCGATCAGCTCGGTTTTATGTGGATATGGGCGCCGCCCCCCTGGGTGCGCCAGGGTTCGGTCTGGAACAGCGACTGGTCCAGTTTGGATAAATACGTCAAACAGGTCCGCAACCATCCCAGCATCGTCATGTGGCAGACCAGCAATCATCCTGATTTCAAAGGCTGCTTCGCCGACCTGATCCCCTTCTACAAACTTATCTACAACACCATCTACCCGCTGGACCCGAGCCGACTCATCTCGCCGGCCGCCGATTACCGGCGGATCGGGCCGATCCCCTCGGACGATGGCTGTACGGATGCCGAAGGGGGGCCGGTCGAAACCGATCCCGTCTGGACCGCCCCGATGATCACCCGCGGGAGCATGGATACCCCGACCGGCTATGGCCGCGACTGGAGTGTGCTGCGGCTCTGGCCCCGACCGCGGGCGTGGATGGGAGGCGTTTTTCAGCCGGGATTCCTGGACAGCCGTGAACGCGCTTACTTCAACTTTGAGCACGAGGAAACCATCGGCATGCCCAACTGGGATACCTGCAAGGGCAAGCCTTACTATCGCTTGTATTCCTACGAACGCTACAGCAAAGTGATCGGCAAGGATGACATGGGCGGCGGAAAAACTAAAGGGGGAAGCCTCGGGCGCTATCTCACCCTCGACGAATGGAAAGAAAGCCAGGCCTGGCAGGCCTTCAGCGCCTACGAGGCGATACGCAAGATGCGCTGGCTGGATTACGATGGATTCTGCTGGTGCTGCCTGCACGGCGGCGGCAATAATGCCACCTACATGAAACCGGTCATTGATTATCACGGTAACGCCAAACTTGCTTTCTATACTAACCGCATGGCGTTTCAGGAAGTGCTCGCCGGCAGCGGCAATGTGGACATTGTTTATGGCCCGAATGATACAGTCCCGGTCACGGTTCTCAATCTGGGCGAAGAAAAACACGTTGATATACAGATAACCGTCCGTCATCCCGACGGCGAAAAAGTGTCCGAACATCGCCTCGGCCCTTTAAGGCTGCCGGAAGGCCGGCAACATGTGTCGGCAGGTGAATATAAACCGGATATTTTGGAAGATGGCTTTTATGTTTTTGAATACCAGATCATTCAAGGAGACAGAACATGAATACTTCAGCAAAAAATCTTATTGTTTTTATGGCCGAAGGCATGCCGGCCAACGCCATCGCGGCTCTGGGGCATCCGCAAATAAAAACCCCGCACATCGACCGCCTGGTCGGACAGAGCGCGGTTTTCCGCAACGCCTACTGCACCCAGCCGGTCTGCACCCCGTCACGGGCCGGCCTGTTCACCGGTCGTTACCCGCACGAAACATGTCCGGATAACGAACATAATCTGCCCCCGGATATGCCGTGCCTGCCAGAACTGGCCGACTTTTCGGACTACCAAACGGCCATGATGGGTAAGTGGGATCTGGGCGATGAGGTGTTCGCCCAGCACGGGTTTAAAACCTGGCGCAGTATCGACGAGTCCCGCACCTGTCATTACTCAGCCGGCCGCGACCGCTCTCAGGGAACCCATTACGCGGAATTTCTCAGGGAAAACGGCTTTGTACCCGATAAACCACCGCTTGAGCGAGGCAACAACCCGCTCGGATGGTTCAATCATCCCGTGGATATTCCCGAAAAGCTGAGCCCGGACGCCTACGCCGCGCGGGAAGCCGAAAAGTTTATTCGCGACAGCGGCGACCAGCCGTTTATGCTGTGGATGCCGTTTCTGCGCTGCAAACCGGGGCCGTTTGATGCCGTAGACGAAATCTATCGGCCGGAAGATGTTGTACTGCCGGAGAGTGTTGAGCATGACAATGACTGATGGCGGCCGGATCATTGATATACCGTTCAGCCATATCGATCTTGTCCCCACACTGCTCGATTTAATGGGCAGAGAGACTTCAAAAAAACTTCCCGGTAAAAGCTGGCGTCCGATCCTCTCTAATCCCAATGCATCCTTCTCTCCGAACGATGTCATTATCGAATGAAACGGAGCAAGCCCCAAGGGTGTTTTCAAAACATTTTGGCCCAGAATTACCGATAAGATAGGCCCCTACTGGAAAGGGCCGGACATGGTGGAACTGGCACGGATATGGACCGATCCGGTGCGCACTATCATCACCCCGGAGGGATGGAAATACAACCACAGTTCGCTGGGATATCACGAATTGTTTAATTTAAACGAAGATCCGAACGAGTTTCATAACCTGGCCGGCAATCCCGATGATGAAAATGTTCTGTCCGATATTCGCAGGCGGCTGGATCAATGGCAAAAGCCACCAACGATAATCCCGGGCCCGGAGCGGGCTGGTCGCCTGAGGATGGTTTCATCAAGGAAGATGTCACGTAAGTTACCAATGTATCAGGATCGCCGCTACTTCCACATTTTTTTGAGGAGAACATAAATAATGAATGAGAACGTGAAGCCGGTTCCGGATAGTTATTCTGTAATTTACAACCATCACAAGTCGATCCCTATGGAGGGAGACAATCCTTGGATCATCACAGATGCGCCGTCGCTGGTTAAGCTGCCCGACGGCGCTCTGCTCTGCGTGGTGCCGATGATTATCAGGGATGGAAAGCCGAAAGGCGAATTCAATCCCCTGCACTTTTTCCGCAGCGACGACGCTGGTGAGTTTTGGCGCAAACTGGATGCCGAAAGCCAGTTCGGCTGCGGCTGCATGTTCGCTCATGGTGACGCGCTCTTCTTCATGGGCATTGTGAAGAATCCACACCTCCCGAAGACAAGTAGGAAAGGTCCCGCTTCCGCCGGCGGGTGGTTTTGCATCATCCGTTCGGACGACGGCGGGGAGAGCTGGACGGAGCCCGTGCAGCTTTTTGAGGCTCGTTATAACGCCAACAGCAGCTACGTGAAAAAGAACGGACATATCTACTGGTGCTTTGACATAGGAAGAGACACGCCGGAAGCATATACTTTTGTTGTTGCAGGCGATCTGAACCGCGATCTCACCGAGCCGGCGGCGTGGCGGGTTTCCGAACCGCTTGAATTCCCGGGCGTGCCCGATTCGTTGTTTGTCAACCAGCCGGAAAAATACAGATGGCTGGAGGGTAATGTAATCGATACCGAAGAGGGTCTGCGCGTCTGCTGGCGCCTTTATTCAGTTGGCAGTCCTGATATAAAAAATATCGCCGTGATTTGCGCTATGGAAGACAGTGGCTCCACGCTCGAGTACCGGTTTCTCCGCTACCAGCCGTGGCCGGGGGCGCATAACCACTTTAATGTGATTTATGATAATCTCTCCGGTCTATACTGGATGACCAGCAATCTTATCGGCGCCTCCCCAGCCCAATTGCGCCAGGCGGGTGTGGGCGGACGCCGGATACTGGCGCTTCATTGCAGTTCCGACACCGTGAACTGGCTGCCGGCGGGATATGTAATCGTCTGGCCGCTGCTCCGTCAGTCTTCGAATTACTGCGGGCTGCTGATCGACGGCGACGATCTGCTGGTGGCCGCCCGCACCTCCGGCAACGGCAGGAGCCACCATGACAATGACCTGACTACTTTTCACCGGATAAAAAAATTCCGCAAAAGGGCGGAACACCTGAAACCCCATATCGAAAATGTAAATATGAATGCATAGGAGAATAAGAAACATGAACAATTTTGAACCGAAAGCCAATCCGGACGCCAACACCCCGGAACCGACCCTGGGTGACTACACGGTTATTTTCGATCATTACGCGGGAATTCCCATGCAGTACGGCCGCCTGATCACCGACGCGCCCTCTCTTCTGCGCACCCGAGACGGCGCGCTGCTCTGTGCGGTGCCCTTCATTGTCAATCACCATGGCAATAAAGGACTGCCGAAAGACCCCGCTTTCCGTTCGCTGCTGTTCTTTCGCAGCACGGACGAGGGCGAGACCTGGCAGCGGCTGGATACTTCGAGCGACTTCTGCTGCGGCACCCTCTTCCGGCACGAAGATGTTCTTTACTTCATCGGCGCGGGACCGGTGCATCGCGGGCCGGATTCCGGTATCAAAATCATCCGTTCTGAAGACGAGGGATACACCTGGAGCGAGCCGGCCATGCTTTTTAAAGGCCCGTTTTACAACCCCTCCGGCAGTTACGTGAGACGTGACGGGCAGTTCTACTGGTGCTTCGATACCGGGCGCGACACCACCTATATCGTCGCCGGCGACCTGTCTCGTGACCTGATCGATCCGGCCGCCTGGCGCATCTCCGACGGCCTGCCGATCCCCGAGGTGCCGCGCCAGATAACCCGCAAAGACTCCTGCCGCGGAAAAATCCTCGAAGGCAATGTCGTCGAGGTCAATGGACGGCTGCAGGTGAGCTGGCGCTTCATGATCGACGAACGCGACACGGCCGGCATCGGTGTGATATGTGATTTTGATGACGACGGCAGCACTATCGACTACCGCTTCCGTCAGTTCCATCCGCTGCCGGGTGCACAGAATCAGTTCCATATTGTTGACGATGATGTCTCCGGTCTCTACTGGATGAGCGCTAACCTGCCCACGCGCTCGCAGGAACAGGACCCGGTTTTCAATGAGCGCCTCAACGCCAATGAGCGCTATGCCGGTGTGCCCGGCAAAGAGCGACGTATCCTGGCACTGTTCTGCAGCTTTGACGCCCTCAACTGGCTCCCGGCCGGTTACATTGTCGTCTGGCCGCTGGTGCGCCAGGCCTCGAACTACTGCGGCCTGCTGATCGACGGCGACGACCTGCTGGTGGCCGCCCGCACCTCGCGCGACGGCGCGCATCAGCATGACAACGACCTGACAACTTTTCATCGTGTGGTAAATTTTCGGGAACGAGCGGAATTCTTGAAGGAAAAGGAGGAATGGAGGATTTCATGAAACACAGTACACCACTAAACGCAGTGCGCGCGTTTGCCGACAACGCGCTTGAGAAAGGCCGCGACCGCTGGAGCGGCCAAAAAACACCACTCTTTGCCGACGGAATCCACGTTAAGTCCGGAAAACCCGCCGAATGGCTGCACCAGGGGAAAAAACATGTTGTATCCAACCTGGCTTCGCAGCAGAATTTTCTGCGCACCCTGACGGGCCTTAGCCGGCTGACGGGTGACGAGCGCTATGCGCAGGCGGCGAAAGATGCCGTAGCTTATATGTTCGAGCATTACCGCGCTCCCTGCGGTCTGCTCTACTGGGGCGGGCATACCTTCATTGACCTGAACACCCTCGACGTGGTTCCGATTGAAGTGCAGTCGATGATTGAACCCGAAAGCGGACAACACACGCGCACGCACCCCTACGGCGGGATGGAAATTAAAATGCACCTGCCGTTCTACGAACTGATGTTCGAGGTTGATTTCGAGGCGACCAGGCGTTTTATCCGCGCCTACTGGAACGCCGATCTGATGGACTGGCGCCGGCTCGAACTGAACCGTCACGCCCCGTACAACAAACCGATGGGCGCTTTATGGGACAGCCCCTGGGACGATCCGGAGCCGTTTTTCGACAGCACCGGCCATGCTTCGACCATGCCGCTGACCGATCTGGGCTGGGCGGCTGTGATGCTGCACAAGGCGACCGGAGGCAGGGAGAACAGCCTCCCCTGGGCGCGACGGATCGCTTCGATGCTGCGCAAGGCGCGGCACCCTGAAACCGGACTGGGCGCGGCCAAATTCACCTTCCTGAAAAAGCAGGAAGATATCCCCGAAGAACTGAAGGGAACCCGCCAGAGCACCTTTTCCCGATACGGCGACCGTATGCGGAACCGCTTCGGCGCCGAATTTGGCTCTACCGCCCGGGAAGCCTGGGCGCTCTGGTCCGAAAGCACGGTACGCCGTATCTACTGCGAGTACGCCCTCGGGCAGATGGCGAGTTTCGAGCAACTGGACGGCGCCGCTCCCGAATTCCTGGACTGGACGGTCGAAGGACTCAAGGCCTGGGCACGGCACGCTTATGTTCCGGAACATAACCATTTCCGGGCGCTCTGGTCCGATGGAACGGACATGACCGGATACATTGACAGGGGATTTTACGGTTACGGGGCCAGGGGTGAGATTAAGCCGATCCCCGCCGATGGAACCTATCTGCTGCCTTTTGCGCGGGCCTGGCGGCTCAGCGGGGATGAAGAACTTTGGGCCGTGGTTCAGTCCATGCTGCGGGGAAACGGGCTGTGTTGCCGCAACAAGGCGGCTAAAAAAGCGTTCGAGTCCAATGGCAATACAGCCTGCGATGATCCGCTGGCGCTGATCGCCCTGCTCGAAGTGCATCAAGGCAGCGGCGACGATGCTTGTCTGGAACTGGCCGATAAGATTGCCGAAAACATCGTCGAGAGGCATTTCATCAATAATCTGTTCCCGACAAGCCCCGCGCACGGCTATGCCCGGTTCGATGCGCTTGAACCCCTGGCGCTGCTGCATCTCGAAGAGGCCCGACGCGGCCGGAAAGGAGGCGTGCCGGAATTCATCGGCGGCGGCAAGATGATGCAGAACGCCCGGGAGAACCCACAATCACCGTTCCCTCTGGTTATCAACCCCGGGCAGCGAGCGCAGATTGAGCTTGACATGGCGCCGCCGGCCGGCGGCTGGCGGCAGGATGGACGGTGCCGGATTCAATCGCCCGCCCCCCTTGAAGGGAGACAGTTCAGTCTGACACTCAACGGTGAAGAACTCACCCCATGCAGCGATGTCTCCAGACCCTATGACCAGCCATATCCCAATCCCCTCGAGGGCCGTCCAGAAGACTATCGCGCATGGAAAGTGTCGTCAAAACTTCTCAAAGACGGTGAAAACCGATTTGGAATCACTATGACCGATGGAGAACCGGCGCAACTGTTCTATATGGATGTGGCGATGAAGTAGGAAAAATTAGCGAAACACAACTTCAATAACTTACAGGAGAATCAGAAACATGAATAATTTGGAATCGAAAGACAATTCACAAAGCGTTACTCCGGAGCCGACACGAGGCGAGTACACGGTTATCACCGACATCTCCGGATTGGCGGCATCGGCGGATGCTATCAGCGATGCCCCATCGCTGGTCAAGACTGCGGATGGTGCCATTCTTTGCGCAACCCCGATGCTGGAACGCTCGCATAATCGAGGGCTGCTTCAGTTTTACCACAGCCGCGACGGCGGCGCGACGTGGAGAAAACTCAAGGCCGAAAGCCGATTCCATTGCGGGCGCCTCATCCAGCAAAAAGATACGCTCTACTTTCTCGGCGCCGGCCCCGGTCGCGGCGACGGCATCCGCATCATCCGTTCCGACGATTCGGGTATCACCTGGAGCGAGCCGGTGCAGCTGTTCGACGGCGGCTTTTATAATGCTGCAAGCGGCTGCGTTGTTCATAAGAACACCTTGTACTGGTGTTTCGGAGCGGTCAATGACGTCGGGCGGTTCAACGGGCCCGACTCGCGCACCGTCGTAGTCGCTGCTGATTTCAATCGCGACCTGACCGCGCCATCGGCCTGGCGGATATCGAACTACCTGACCTATCCGGGCACCCCGGCGGCCCTGCGCAGCGGCGTGGGCGATACGCCCGCCGCTCCCTTTCCCGACCACTGGCTGGAAGGCAACGTGATCGAGACGGACGGCGAACTGTATGTATGCTGGCGCACGCGCATTGATGAATACGGGACGCCGAGCCTCGCTGCGGTCTGCGACCTGAATGACGACGGCCGGACACTGGAATACAGCTTCCGGCAATTTTACCCCTGGCCCGGCGCTCAGAACCATTTTTACGTCATTCACGATCCCGAAAGCGACCTTTACTGGATGACGGCCAATCTGTTGTCGCACTCCCAGGACATGAAGATGCAGGCGGCGCTGGAACAGAGCCCCCGGTTCAAAGGCCGCAAATCCATTCGTCGCGTTTTAGCGCTGTTCTGCGGCTACGATGGTCTGAACTGGTTCCCGGCGGGATACGTCATCGTCTGGCCGCTGATGCGCCAGGCCTCGAACTACTGCGGTCTGCTGATCGACGGCGACGCCCTGATGATCGCCGCCCGCACCTCGCGCGACGGTGCCAATCAACATGATAATGATCTGATAACCTTTCATCGGATAAATAACTTTCGTGAACGTGCAGCGTTCTTACTGGAAGGAGAGGAAAAGCCGCGCGTGACTCCGTGACGCGTTGATTTCACGACGCCGTCACGGTCGTCACGGGGTCATGGAGTCACGGAGTCATAATGGTTCACAGACAATGATTGTGACACCGCAGGAAAGAGGATTGGAGAGGAATACGTGCAATCAGCTTTGACAGAACCAAAAACTGCAAAGGGAGAAATTACCATGAACGATACTTTGAATGTCTGTACCCGTAAGCAACTCTTCGCCGACCCGCGGCTGATCGACTCCAGCCGCGGCGTGCATCTGACCATGAACCCGCCTTATCAAACGGGAGAGGAGAATGTTGTCCGCGACACCTGGTGGGAAAAGAAACCTGGCGGCCGGATCGGCGGCTACAGCACGATCAGGCGCGAGGACGGTAAATTCCGCCTCTGGTACCAGTTCGGGCATGAATGTGAACTATGGTCGAAAAAAGACGGAGAGGGTAATTTAATTAAAAAACCAAGTGGGCGCCCCGTCGGCGGGCAATCCGTGCTCTACGCCGAGTCGGAGGACGGCGTGCATTTCACCAAACCCGAGCTCGGCCTGTATGATTTTTACGGCAGCACGCAAAACAACGTTGTCATCCCCGGCTACGTCCAGGGCGGGCATGTCTGGCTCGATCCCAACGCGCCCCCGGAGTGCCGCTACCGCAGCCAGGGCAACGGCCAGGGTTACATGCCCTTTTTCGGGTCGCCGGACGGCATTCACTGGCGTAAAACTCATGAGGTCAGGCTGCCGTCTTCCATCACCGGCAGCTCCAAGGTGGACGGTCGCGCCAACATCCACTGGGATGTCGAGCTGGGCCGCTACGTAATGTTCACCCGCCTGTTCTTCAACCAGCCGGGACCGGATAACCCGAAAGGTTCCGGCAGGTATCGCGGTCATCGAGCGGTGCGACGTCTGGAGTCCGACGACCTGGTCAACTGGGACAACGAAACGCTGGTTCTGACCCACGACGAAACCGACCTGGCGGCGCACAAGGTTGATCTGCCCGACCAGCCGCCGGTGGACTACAATTGCGCTAGCGTGTTTCGCTATCCTGACGAACGCGGTCTCTGGTTCATGCTCGTTACATGCTACTGGCACTGGTACGACCGGACCTCGGAGGGTGTTACGCATAACTCCGGCTACAACCTCGGCCCCAACGCCAACGATATCCGGCTGCTGGTCAGCGCCGACGGCAAAAAGTTCGAATGGCTCGGCGACCGCGCCCCGTTCATCCGCCTCGGCCCGGAAGGCCGCTTCGACTCGCGGCTGCTGCGTGAAATGGCCTACCCCATCCCGATGGGCAGCGAACTGTGGCTCTACTACACAGGTGGCAACAGCGAACACGGCCCGGCGCCCTCTAATATCCTCGATCCGGCCGCGTCCGAACCCCAAGACGCCATCTCCAGAGCGGTGATGCGCCTGGACGGTTTCGTCTCGGCCGATGCCGAATACACCGTCGGCGAACTGACCACGCCGCCGCTGATCTTCGCCGGTGAACGGCTGCTGCTGAACGTGGACACCAGCGGCGGAGGAGAGGTGAAGGTCGAGATTCAGGACGAGTGCGGGAATCCGATCCCCGGCCATACCCTGGCCGAGGCCCGTCCGCTGAACGGCAACTCGATCGCCATGCCCGCGCGCTGGAGCGGCGGCGACAACGTCGGCGCCCTGGCCGATCGCCCGGTGCGACTGCGCTTTGTCATGAACGATTGCAAACTGTACGCGTTTCAATTCGGTGACAAGTAAGAAACTAATAACCATAACCGGATCAAACCTATGAAACGTTGTTTATCTGTACTTGAGCATCCATTGGTAGATTGGGGGCTGCCCTCGGTAAGTTGTTGAATAACAATATGGTAATGTAGATTTACCCCTGTGAGATACCCCTTACACGCGATTTTTTTGTAACCGTTAAGCTTGGAAATCCCTTGGAATGCCGTCCTCAGAGTTTTTCTTTTGATTTCTGGCAAGTCATGATAACCACGGGGACAAGCCCCGTGGAGTCTTATGTATTGGTGTTTTGATTTCTGGTAGTCAATCATGCAAGCCACGGGCACAAGGCCCGTGGGGAAGCGGTTCAGGCAAAACATATGAACGATGCCTGCGGGGTCCGGGAAGGCAAACCTGAACGAGGTGATAGAACCACCACTGGGCTTGTCCCAGTGGATTTTATGACTGACTACCAGAACTGTTTTGACTCCAAAAACAACTCCCCACGGGGCTTGTCCTCGTGGAAGTAATGACTGCTTATTTCGATTGGTATTTGACAATGTATAGAGGAATCTACAACTCTGGGGACGATAATAATGATGCGAAGTCTCTCTTTTTCCGACCAAACTTAATGGGTACGATTTTACGTGTCAAAAATTGCTTCTAAGGGGTTTTTCAGGCACCTTGAAGCAAGGCAACCTTTTTTAATATTGAAAGTTATCGAGGATCGCCCACACAGGCAGTTATTCGGGCGGGACACCGGTCTCTATTCATTCTGGTTCAGCGAGGAATAGTCCGATACTCTGAGGACTTACCAATAATCGCAGGAGGCACTGATGAAAACAAATGAGATGAAAATAAACTGTAAGGAAACCTGCGTTGGCAAACCGGGGCCGTATGAAAGCTCCGGAATGTTCATGGCTCTCTGGTCGATGCAGCGGGCTGATGTCAACCTCGAAACCGGAACGCTGAAGACAAGAGGCCAGGTTTCCGGCTCGTCACCGTCACCGCTGATCGGTGATAATGTCAGATTTGCGCGGACACCGTGGGGGACGGAGGTTCCGGTTTGGGACGGTCAGGGCGGAGCGAGCCGCCCGCTGCCGCCGCTGACCAGGCCGGAGTTCACGGTTGAGACATGGCTTTTCATGCCGTTTGAAAAAAATCGCAAATTCATTGATCAGACGATTTTCGAATATCGTGTCGACGGCCGGTTCCGCTGGTCCCTGACAATTGACCGCGACTTTTATCTTCGTTTCGACTGGGAGGACGAAGACGGACACCGGGATGTCTGTCGCTCGGCGAAGCCCGTCATGGAGATTCTGTACGGCGGAGAGTGGCACCATGTCGCGGCGACTTTCAAGAACGCCCGCGCGCTCTTTACCAGTGACCAGGATTTCATCAAGCATAAGCACCCGAGTAAAGCTGCCGTTATGCTCTACTGCACAGCGGCAGGCGCTCCCTGGCCTCGGCGGGTCGGCGCTAAAACCGGATTCACGCGACCCATGCTGCATCTGGAGGGCGGGGACTTGACGGTCAGCGCGGCGGCCGACGGAAAAGCTCCGTTTATGGGCGCGCTCGCGGAAGCCAGCGTGTCGGAGCCGGCCCGAACGGAGAACCGTTTTTTCACCCTGGGTCTGCCGCGGCCGGAGGGTCTGGAAATCAGTTCCGACTTCGACTGCGGCAGCGGCCGGGACCCGGTTCTCAACCCCGAAGGCGAGATCGTCGTCAGCGGTACCCTGATTTCCCAGCCGTCCAGTTCGTGGAACCTCTATTTCCGCGTCGACGGTGAACCCGGCCCGAGGAAATTCTGTCTTCCCGTCAGCGGCAGTGTTTACATCCGTTACGACGACACCGGTTGGGAAAAAATACTGAACGCACGACTGGATACGGGAGGCGAGATGGGGCAGCGACTGCATTGCTCTATTGATATTGCCCGCACCCCCGCCTATATCTCATCGTTTATTCCTTACCTGATGCCGGACATCCTGGCCCTGGAAAAGGAGCTCGCCGGATGGGATTGTTTTACGGCGTTCGACATCGCCCGGACCGCTCGCAACCGCCCCGTCCGGGGCTGGCTGGTCACCGATCCTTCGACTGAAATCGAAGGCAAGAAACTCGTCGTCCTGACCAGCGGTCAGCACGCACCGCAGGAAATGCACAGCGGTCACACTTTCAATGCGATGCTGCGTGAACTGCGCCGGCGGGCTGATTTGCGCCGCCGCTTAAAGGACGTCGCGTTTTTGATCGTACCCGTCGTCAACATCGACTCAGCCTATGAAGGGGGTAACACGGCTTTGAACCGAAACGCGAGAAACCTGAATCGGGTCTGGGACACGCTGGAAGAACCGGAAATAGCCGGCATTGCCGGTTGCATCGAAAACCTCGCCGAGCGCGGGGCGCGGGTGATGCTGGGACTGGATTTCCACAGCGGCGGCACTTGCATCAACCATCCGCGCGGTATCCGGCACGAGGATATGGAAGCCCTTTCGCCCGGACTGAGCGAAAAGCAGGCGCGGGCGCTCGATTCGCTCGAGAAACACCTGGGGTTCCGGCGCGAGTTTCGCCGCTTCTGTGCGGTTGAAGGGGCAGGTGGGGGGAAGAGTCCGCCTGTCACGCCTACCAGTATTTCGCTGTTAAGCACAAAGCGCCGGCCTTCGGTCTGGAAGTGGGCAATCTTTATTATTTCGACCCGGTTAGTCAAACCAACCAGCCGGTGACCCCGGAACTGCTCGTGAAACTCGGCCCCGCGCTTCTGAACACATGTCTCGAATACCTTGAGGGCGAAAACGATAAAATGTTTGACAAAGTCCTGATCCCGTGAATTGATCAGGCTATGGGATACTTGTGTATCAAATTAACGGAGTGAATTTATGACAAATGAAATGCCGAATTTGGAGATTGGAGAGAAGATTTATGAAAATTCACTGGCATGCACTGCTGACATCGAGAATGCAGTTATTGAATCCAGGAAGGATAATCAGCCTGGAGTCTCTTTCCCGAACAGCAGACTGCGCCTTGAATCGGATGTGCATTTTCTTTTATGGTTCCCGCCTGATTTCCCTGACAATATTGCCGTCTCGTGGGAATTTCTGCCGGAAGTGGATGATGGATTGGCGATGTTCTGGTTCTGCGCAAAGGGGCGAAATGGTGAAAATCTGTTCGACCCGAGACTGAAAAAGAGAACGGGGGACTACCCGGAATACAATAAAAGCGATATAAACGCTTATCATGTTGCTTATTTCCGCCGCAACCCCTGGCGCTGCTGCACCTCGAAGAGGCCCTACGCGGCCGGAAAGGAGGCGTGCCGGACTTTATCGGCGGCTGCTGGCGCTATCTGCAAGGACCTTACGACGGGCAGGGCCGTTCCACCGACCAGAAGCTGTTCTACGGCCCCGAGGCGCTTTTTCGCTCTAATCCTATATAAATAACACCGGGAGTTTTAACTATCCCGAACATTTCATAAACCAACGACAACATTTAATATAAAGGATTGAATATCAATGCTTTAAGCGTTATTTTAGAGGCTTTTAAAATTAACAGTGTGTACTATCGGGTTCTCAAACGGCGGGTTGTCGACCAGCGAAGGTAGTCCAACTACAAACGCTCCGCTGAGTGAAGGCAAAGGCTGGATGTATGAGGGCGGCACAAGAGAACCGTTGATAGTCTCCTGGCCGGGGGTTACGAAACCGAACAGTTTCTGTTGCGAGCCCGTGACCAGTACTGATTTTTATCCCACGATCCTGGAAATGATCGGCGCCGATCCCGCCCCGCAGCAGCATGTCGACGGGATCAGTCTGGTGCCTTTGCTGAAAGGCGGCAATAAGCTTGGTCGCGACGGCATTTTCTGGCATTATCCGCATTACGGCAACCAGGGCGGCACCCCCGGCAGCAGCATCCGGTCGGGGGACTGGAAACTGATTGAATTCTACGAGGACGGACGCCTGGAACTTTACAATCTGCGCCGGGATATCGGCGAAACGAGCAATCTTGCCGGAATTTATCCTGACCTGACTCGGGAACTGCACGAACGCCTGAAGCGGTGGCGTGAGGAGATGGAGGCGCTGGAGCCAACTCCCAATCCCGATTGGCCGTGGTAGCCGGCCTAAATAAAGAACCGCGATTTGTGCCCGTTAGCGGTTCAAAAAAGGGTGATTCAAAAAAACAAGAGAAGAGAGAGAAAAAACTATGAACAACAAACCACTTTCACCAGCCAAAACCGCCCATGCCGGAGTTGTCGTATCCACCCGCTCCGACCGCGGTCATTTTCATTGTGCGGACTTTGCCAGTGACGATCAGGCCGTGCAGCACGCTTACGACAGTATGATTGCAAATCCGGTTTTGCCGCGCACACTTATTCTGGACGCCCCGGACCGGCCATTCGCGTTCAATGGCCCGCTCGATATCTGGCAGTCATCCTGTCGCATCACATCCACCGGCGGCCCGACTATCGTGCCCGCGAAAGGTTACACCGGAGCGCTGATTCAATCGGGGATGCGTCCGGAAACGGAACCGGGTGAGGACAATCTGATTTCGAATGTCGTCATCGACAATATCTGGATCAACGGGTATAATCAGTCTCTAGGGATCAAGTTGCGCGACATTCAGCTTTCAACTATCAACGACCTGCACATCCGAAAGATCGACGGTCCCGGACTGTGGCTCAGCGATAACTGTATAGAAAACATGTTTTCGGAACTTGTACTCTCGGACGAATGCGGCAACGATGAATATCCCGCGCTGTTGATCGAGCCGGAGAGCTGCAGCTGCAAGCCGGGGATTGGCAACAGCAATGGTAACTTAACCGTCAACAGCACCTACTTTTCCGGCATTATGATTCACTTCCCGAGCCGTGATGCGCTGCGCATTGACGCCGGCCCCATGAGTCCGGAGGATTGCGGTGGGCATCGTAAAATCCAATTCAACGGCTGTTTTTCCATGCTCACACACGTTGCCAGAAGCCCTTGGTCACCATTGCTGATTCGTTTCAACTGATTTTTGTGGGCACGCAGATGCTGGCGTGGAACGACGAAGGCACGGTCATGCAGCTTGGCACCGGTGAAGATGACCGATTGCCGGTCAGCGGGGTGATGATCAGCCATTGCATATTCGGCAGCAGGCGAGACAGTACCACCACGGGCATCCGTCTGGTCAACGTGGCCACAGACCGGCCGTGCCTGAGTCTCTTCGGCAATGCCTTCGGCAGCCGGAACGCATTGCATCATGCTGTCGACTGGGGCGAGCAGGAAGGCAAAAGCGCAAGCTGGTCAGGCAATACCATGCACCTCACCGGCGAACCTTTTCTAGGGGTGCCGCCGCAAAACGCCGACATCTCCCCGTTTTAAAGGTGTTAAAGTAACAGAACTACTGTGATCCCATAACTTGTGAAAATCGGATGATTTTCGACTTTTATTGTGCTCGGGAGTCCGGAATTTTGGATAACCCCAGTTAAGACTTTTAAGAATCTTGTAGTTGTGTGTTGTCGCGCATCTCGTCGAAATGTTTTTGATCTTGAGGGCAAATTAGGTTAAGTGCGCAAAAAAGAAAACATGCTATTCTGTGTTTATCCATGTCCATCTGTGGTCAAATAAATAACTCAAACTCAATAGAAGCTTATGCTTACCGATAAACCGAATATTTTATTCATCATGACCGACCAGCAGCGCGCGGACGCCATGGGTTGCAGCGGCGGCTGGGTGAAAACCCCGAACCTCGACCGCATCGCCGCGGAAGGCGTACGTTTCACTAACGCCGTAACCACATCCCCGGTTTGCGTTCCGGCACGTATCTCGCAGGTTACCGGGCTCTATCCGCACAACACTCATGTCTGGAACAACTTTCGGCATGATTTGCCGGCAGAGACCCCTACTTGGTGGCAGGCCATTCGTGACGCCGGTTACCACACCAGCCTGTTCGGCAAAAGCCATCTTCATCGACATACGGGAGATTTGCGTGACCGGGAGCATCTCATTCATGCCTATGGTATCGACGATGTCGATGAAATTGGTGGTCCCCGCGCCAGCACCCGCTGCTTGAGTTATATGACGGAAGAATGGCAGCAAAAAGAACTATGGGACATCTATAAGGAGGATTATGCGGAACGATTTCGTAACGGTAACCCGGCCCGATCTTCGCCGTTGCCGCTGGAAGAGTACGCGGATGTTTATGTAGGGCGGCTGGCCAAAAAATATCTTGCCGGATACGACCGCGACCAGCCTTGGTTCTGTCATGTCAGCTTCGGCGGCCCGCATGAACCGTGGGACGCCCCGGAACCGTATGCGGGCATGTATAGTCCGGAAGATATGCCGCTGCCGATTGATTCCAGCAAAACCCTGCGAAAAGAAGATATGCCCGGAGTGATCGGAAAAAAACTGGCGAAATCCCAGCTCCCATTCGATAATCAACAGATGCAGTTGATGGCCGCCCGGCGCGCCAACTACGCGGGCAACGTTACATTAATTGACGACCAGATTGGAGAGATTCTGGAGGTCGTGGAAAATCGCGGAGAATTGGACAATACTGTCATTGTTTTCTCCTCCGACCATGGTGAAATGAACGGAGATCATGGATTAGTGCATAAGGGGCACTTCCTGAATGGCGCTCTGCGCGTGCCGCTGCTGGTGCGTACGCCGGCGACTGTCTCTGACACCCATCGAGGAACCAGCGTCTGCGATGCTCCCGTCGAGTGGTTCGATATCGGCCCCACGCTGGTGGAAATGGCCGGCGGCGAGCTGGCGCACCAGCAGTTCGCCAGATCACTTTCACCAGTCATCAACGAGCCGAACCGAGTGCATAGGCAGTTTGCTGTATCGGAAATCAGTCGGGAAATTATGATTATGGACAAACGGTGGAAACTGATTTTTAATCGCCATGGCAATCCCTACCTGCTGTTCGACCAGTTCAACGATCCCGATGAAACAGTTAATCGTCTGCATGATCCTGAAAATAAAGAGCTTGTAAAAAAAATGCAGGTTGATTTATTTCGATACCTGGTGCAAACTCAAGTTGATTTAAGCGAAAAATAAAAGAGGATAACCCCGGATTTTCGTTGGGGGAGAATTATTGTGCGACAGGCTCTATAAAGAGAGGAAGGTTGATAGTTATGAAAAAAGATTGGAAACCACAGTAGATTTTTTCGACGAATTACATCGTAGTGCAGCAAGGGAGTATAGAAGGAAGTTCACAGATTATGGATTTAGCAAAAAAACATGAAAATCAAACCAGTATACGAAACATTTATTGCCAAAGCTACTGAAGAAAATCCGCGCAACGATCACTCGCTTATTTTCCCGCTGGCCGATGACCGTTTGGTCGCGGCTTGGAGCGAATACTATGCCCGCAACCCATCGAGTGTGACAACCTGGCGCCAGGAAGAATGCCAGGTCAACAAGGTAAGCGACCAGTTCCCTTGCCGGATCACTGCCCGAATTTCCGCGGACCGGGGACGAAGCTGGAGTGCGCGCTTTACCTTGCAGGAAAACACAAATGAACGCAATGTCAAACAGCCCAATCTCGTGCGGCTTGAAACCGGCGAAATCCTGTTCTTTTTCACCGCATGGGAATCGAACACCCGTCGAAACATTTTCATGCGCCGTTCCAATGACGAAATAGAGTCTTGGTCAACACCGGTGCAGGTATCCGAGCCTGGTTTCTACTGCAACATCGCCGATCATATCCTCAAACTCAGCAACGGTCGAATCATTCTGCCGGCTCATGGCTGGGCCGGCGAACACGATTATCGGCATTCCGGCCCATCCGCTTTTTCCAACGGAAAGGGACGGCCAATTCATTCTTTCGTCTATTATTCGGACGACGGGTTCAAGACCTGGCGGCGCAGTCGCGATACCATGACCGCTCCCGGACGGGGTGCTCACGAACCGGCCGTCATTGAACTCGAGGACGGGAGTCTGCTGTGTTTTCTGCGCACTACGCTTGGACGTATCTATCAAGCGATGTCCGACGACGGCGGCGAGTCATGGAGCACTCCCGAGCCCGGGCCGCTGGTCGCGCCGGACGCCTCGCCGATAATCAAGCGCATACCCTCTACCGGCGATCTGCTGGCGATATGGAACGACAATTACGTTCCCGGTCATCATCACACGGGCGAACGCACGCCTTTGGCCGTGGCCGTCTCGCGCGACGAAGCGTGCACCTGGGAATGTAAACAATACCTGGAAACCGCCGATCCCGGCAATTTCTCCACGCCGACGGTAACCTTTGTAGGGGATGAAGCGCTATTCAACTATTACGCCTGCGAAGCCGCTATGAGTGAGAGCCATCGTTACGACGTGAAACTCAAGGTTGTAAAAGTGGCGGACCTGTATTCCATTGCGGGGTCTGTATAATTTAAATCCTATTAAATAACACCAGGAGTTTTAACTATGCCTAAGCCAAAAACACCTTTCAAGTGTCTCTACGACAACGACACCACCAATGTTCGTTATCTCACAAAGGACGGCCCGAACGATGAGCGCGACTGTCATTTCACCGATGATCTCATTACCGCCAGTATCGACGAGACGGTCGGCGCGGGAGTGGATGTTCATAAGATGTCGCCCGGCCACGGCTGGGCGGCCTGGTGGAAAAGTCCGTCTTCCCCCGCGCCGGATCATTACCAATGGCTTCAATCTCAGTTCGGCGCTGAACCGGACTGTTATGGTCGCTATATGCTTGCCGGCGGCGATATGGTGGCGACTTTTGTCAGCCGCTGCTGTGAAGTCGGGCAGTCGCCGTTCATGTCATTGCGAATGAACCAGGTCACCGGCGGGCAATACAGCAGCGACAGTCGTCAGAGCAGATGCAGTCGGCTGCTGTATGAGCATCCGGAGTATCTTCTGGCGGAACCCGGCGTCAGCGGCTATGAAATCAACCTGGCCAACTGGATGGTTCCGGCCGTGCGCAAACATTATCTGAACTTCTGCTCGGAGCTTTGCGCCTACGAGATTGACGGCTTCGAGCTGGACTTCATGCGCTATCCCTGCCTCTTCCGGCAGGATCAGACGACGGCGGATCAGCGCATAAAAGTGATGACGGAATTTGTTGGCGCCGTTCGTGAAGAACTCGACCGCCACGCCCGTCCCGGTCAACGCCGCCGCCTGTGCATCAAGGCACCCTGCCACCTGGCGCCGTATCCGATGATCGGTCTCGACCTCGACCGGCTGGCGGAGGCCGGCATGGACATGCTGAACCTGTCGCCAAGTTTCTACACCCAGCAGCAGACCGACCTCGGAATAATACGTGCTTTGCTGCCGGATTCGGTCTCCATCTATTTGGAAATGGCCGATTTGATAGATGACCATGATCGTTCAAAAGTGGCCCGGCGCCTGACCACCGACGAAATGTTTTACACGGCTGCCCATCTGGCCTATAGCCGCGGAGCGCAGGGCGTGAGTTTATTCAACTTCGTGTACTATCGCAACCGCGCCAACCGAAAACCGCCATTTCATGTGCTCGAACATCTGCATGATCCGAATTGGCTGGCCCGGCAGCCGTAGCATTATTTTCTTTGCCGTGGATATGGAGGTTATGTACCCGGCAATCCAGCGGGACGTATGATGCCGGGAGCGCGTGCCCGTCCGGCATCGCCGTTTCCCTGCCTTCTTCGGGTCGGGACACCCGTCTCTGTCGCCCTTGACATGGCGCCGCCGACCGGCGGCTGGCGCGGCATTGGCAAATGTCGCGTTCAGGCTTTACACTCTTTTGCAGACCGTGCTGTCACAATGAGACTTAATGGCAAGGAGTTGACCCCAACCCCTGATACGGAAGATCCCTATTCGCATGGATACAGTCCGGATACCGCTTTGTCCATGAATGATCATGACTGTACTCCCGGCTATCGCGCCTGGACCGTGCCCGCGGAGCTGTTGGTGGAAGGCGAAAACCGCTTTGAAATTACCATGACCGAGGGAGAACCGGCGGAACTCTTTTATCTGGATGTGGCGATGGAGTAAGTGTATTAATGTTAATTGGAATTAGCTGCATGAGAGTAAGGGAAATGAGCCGCCTGCCTGCTGCAGGCAGGCCTTGCCCATGCAGATGTCCAATCCAACGGTTGGGTTGGGAAATTGTTGCGCGACAGGCTCTAACCAAGAAAAGGAGAAACATATGCGCTATCTTTTTATCGATGATTATCACATTGAACGAACGGAAGGATTGGTCCGTCGGATGCATCAACCGGTCAAGGAACCGAATCCCGTTCTCATTCCCGACCGTGAGTGGGAGCAGGGGAGCAGGGTGCTCTTGTGGAACACGCCCTATTGGGATGATGAACACGGCTGCTGGTGTATGCTTTACTTCGGAGGGGAAGAGATTCTGCCGTTATTGGCGGTTTCGCCTGACGGGCTCGAGTGGGAAAAGCCGTCTCTCCATCTGGTTGATTGGAGGGGCGACAAGAGGAACAACATCGTGAATCTCGGTTTTCCCGGTAAGGGCAAACAGAACAGGGTTGTTTTTCTTTTCAATGATACCCCTGAAGGATCGCATCGTTTCAAAGGTCTGACGCGGATCGGTGAAGTGTTGCACCCCATTTTTTCGGAGGATGGAAGAAAATGGGTTTTACAGGAAGATGTGCAGGGCCCAAAATCAGGGGACGAATACAGGCTGGGTTATGACGCCCTGAACCAGCAGTATGTCGCCACAGTGAAGCGGAGTGGCTGGGAAGCACGACCCGTGCCAGAGTTCGGCCGAGCGGTTGAAGTTTCGCTGAGCGGCAACTTTCGTGATTGGTCGCCCCCGCAACTCGTTCTTGGCAGCGATGAACTGGATCTTAAGTTGGGAATTGATCGGATGCGTAAGGTGGTGGAACAACAGGGCGGCCTTGACAGGGGACCAATCTATGTCAACGATCCGGCGGAATATCGGGCCGAGATCTATGATATGCCCACGTTTACCTATGAAGATTTATTCCTGGGACTTGCCAATATGTTCAATGTTTCCGGGGTACATGCGCACCCGGAGAAAAACAATGCCCTGAAACAGAACGGCATACTGTATGTTGAACTGGCCGCCAGCCGGGATTGGTTTCATTGGCGTCGGATACGTGACGGCAGTGAGCCTTTTATTCCTTTATCGCCCGTCGGTGGTGATAGGCCGGACAAGGGTATGATTATGCCTACCGCGCCCGTGGTTCTGCCTGATGAACTCTGGTTTTACTATACCGGAGTTCAGCGGGGACATGCCGGTGCTATTGCCCCGTATGTTCGCGGTTTCGAAGAAAAACAGGAACAAACTTCCTGCGGCCTGTTTCGCGCTCGAATGCGCCGGGATGGATTCGTGTCGTTGCGGGCGGGGAACGATCCCGGTGTTCTCCTGACCAAACTATTCGAAGTCACCGGCTCGCGTTTGCATGTGAACGCCGATGCCGGCGCTGGAGAACTGCGAGCCGAGATTCGCGATGCTGACACGGGGTATGCTATCCCCGGATTTTCGTTGGGGGAGTATTATCCGCGACGCTTTAACGCTGTCGAACGCGAGCGTTGTGCCGCAAGGATTGCCGCGGCTCCCAATACGACTGTGCCGTTATCAGAAGATACGCGGGATGGAGTTCTCTGCTGGGAGGGCGGCAGCGATCTTTCGCGGCTCAAGGGGAAACAGATACGTCTCCAGTTCTATCTCCGAAAGGCGGATCTCTATTCATTCTGGTTTAGCGAGGAATGAGCAGGAGGCACTAATGAAACCGAATATTATCATTTGCATGGCTGATCAGCTCCGCCCCTTCGAAACGAGTTTGTGCCAACACCCGGTCGTTCAGACTCCGGCCATTCAGCGTCTGAGCGAAGAAGGTCCGTGGATTGAAACCGCCTGTTCGAACAGTCCTCTGTGTGTGCCAGCCCGCAGTGTGCTTCTTTCCGGACAATACGCCCGAACCTGTACCGGGACCAGCTCGAACTATGTCGGTTTTCCACCCGCCCGGGAGCGAGTCTGCTGCCCCGCGACAACCCTGGCGGAGTCCCTGCGCGAACGCGGCTACCGGACCGGGCTGATCGGCAAATGGCACCTGCATCCGGCCCCCGACCTGGTCGGCTCTGACGAGGCTCTGTTTCCCCATAATCTGCATCGGCATTACGGGCAGACGTTCTATAACCGCCGGGGAGACCGGCGGGTGATTGAAGGTTTTTCTCTGGATTATGAACTGAATGAGGTACAGAGGTTTATCAGTGACAACAAGGACCGGCCTTTTTTTCTCCAGTACAATTTGTCGCCCCCGCACATGCCGCTGTGCGACGCTCCGTCCCGCTATACTGAACGCTATCGGCGGGATCAGGTGCGGCTGCGCGAGAATGTGATGATCGACGGCGAAATGGCTTACGACGAGCTGTTCATGCGTATTTACATGTGGGATTATCTCGGCTATCTACCCGATAATCTGGAGGGAGATGAGGCCTTTATGTCCGAAGATTACGCCCGGCGTAACGCGGAACGGCCCCAGCACGGGCTGAAACGGGTTTTCCGTGATCTTCACCGCTTGATTCAGGAGAATGATTCGCCGGAGGCAAAAAAATAATCGACAAGATGCCGTATCTGGATTTCACCCGGATGCAGTCCGTCGACCTCATCGACTTGTACCGTTTCTATTACGGCATGGTGAATTGTGTCGATGATTACCTGAACGGCCTGATGCAGGTACTCGACGATGCGGGAATTGCCGAGGACACGATCCTGGTTTTCACTTCCGATCACGGGGATCAACTGGGCAGTCATCATCTCTGGCAGAAGGCGTATCTTTACGAGGAATCGATCCGGATTCCATTGATGTTCCGCTGGCCGGGTCGGCTGCCCGCTTCCCGGGTTCAGACTCAGCTCGGCTCGCTGGTGGATGTCGCCCCGACCCTGCTGTCCCTGGCCGGTATGCCTGTGCCGTCCTCCATGCAGGGACAGGATTTATCACCGGTTCTGGGAGGGCAGGAAGAAACATTACCCTGCAACACCGTCTTTATCGAGGCGCATAAGCAGTCCGCCATCGGCCTGCGCACGCCGACCGCCATGTACGGACTGCCGCTGAGTGAAGGCACTGAATACGGGTCACGGCCCTGCCCGGACGAGGAACTGTATTTTGACCTTCAGCACGATCCATATCAGCTTCGCGGTGAAAGCGGCGCGGAATATCAGGATGTCATCGAACCGCTGCGGCGAGAACTGTTGCAGCGGCACCGGAACACCCCCTGGCTGGAGCAGTTAACCGAAATCATGCCGTAAACGGCAACAAGCTAAAAAATCTTAGCGAAAAAAGGAAATAAACATGGAACCTTATTTCGAACAGACGAATGTTTTTGTCGGCGGTAAGGATGGAGTAAATACTTATCGTATTCCCTCCCTGATGGTAACATCGCAAGGTACGCTGCTGGCTTTTTGCGAAGCACGAAAAATCAGCAAGGCTGATGCCAGCCCGACCGATATGGTTTTGAAACGCAGCGAAGACGGAGGCCGCTCATGGTCCGCCGTCCAGCGGGTGCTTGGCGCTGCCGGGGAAGAGGCTGTCATGAACCCCTGCCCGGTAATCGATGGTGATACGGTTTTTCTCTTCTGTATCAATGCTCACAAGACATCGCCCGGCCATCATCGGCAACTGCTTGTCAAGAGCGACGATGAGGGTCGAACCTGGTCTTCTCCGGAAGATTTGACCGAACAAATTATCCCGGCTGACGATACCTTCGTTCCCGGACCGGCCGAAGCTAAAATCCACGAGCCGCACTGCCGGCAGCGGCCAGGAGATGATACTGTCATCACCGGACGGAGATAAGTGGCGGCCCGTCCTGACCAATGCCGAACAGCCATGCACAGGAATCGACACCTTCGCCAGGCTTTCTCTGACCCCGGATAATCGTCTGATGATGTTGGGGACCGTCGGCCATGCCGACCCCGGAGAAGATGCAATCGGCGGTCAGTTTTTCCGACGACGGCCGCACCTGGAGCGAACCGAAGAAGATCGGCGACCCGGGTTTCCCGTTCTGGCGCGTCAACTGGAACCAGAGAGAAAACGCCGCCTATGGTTATACGCAAAAGATCGCACCGGGCTCCGGCGCCAGGTAGCGTGACGATAAGATAAGACTCTACCGCAGCGACAACGGCGTTGATTTCAAGAAATTAATGGACGAAAAAGCCTTTGCCGCCTCCGCCCCGGCGACTCCGGATTATGTCGCTCATACTTTCGAGGCCGCCATCTGCTTCATTCCGGACAATACGTGTTGCGCCCTGATGCGCCGCCAGCGTGGCGGCAACGACTGCGGCTGGAAGGACGCCCCTCCTGATATCGCTTCCCGGGAAAACCGGGAGGACTGGCGGAACAAAAGCCAAACCAATTGGAGTGAAGGTCATACCGGCCTGCTCGGCATCTCTGCCCCGCCCTATACCGAATGGCGATGGGCGGAGGTGCAGCGGCTGGCCCAGCCCAACCTGATCCGGCTGCCCGACGGCCGTATCCTGGCCGGCGGCCGGGCCTTTGAGCCGAAACGGGTGCCGTTGTGGCAGGTGGACATGGAAGACATGAAAATGAACGAGCTGATAACGCTTCCCTCCGAAGGCTTTGTCAGTTATCCGGGTTTCGCGTTCTACGAGGGTGTACTCTGGGTCGTCTACAATTCGGCCCATGAAACCGGGAATTATAAGGAATCGAACCTCTATCTGGCACGAGTGGACATTTGATCGACAAGAGTGAAACCATGACAAAACCACCATACAAAATCATTTACAGCACCGACATTCACACCATCACCAATACGATCAGCCCCTATCACCGGGAAAACGAAATGTTCCGGCCGGAGATGCTCGATGCCTGCATCGAGGAAACCGCCGGTATCGGCATTGACGCTCATAAAATCGTCCCGGGCTATGGCTGGGTGCCGCGCTGGAAAAGCAGGCAGTATCCTATCGAAGAACACTGGGACTGGTATCTGAAAAAATACGGAGAGCCGCGGGGCAATCAACGTAATATCCAATACGGCTTCGTTAAGTACATGCTCGATGGCGGCGATTATGTCGAACGATTTGTCGGCCAATGCCGGAAGCACGGGCAGTCGCCCCTGGCCTGCCTCAGACTCAACGATGAACAAGGCGGCGCCGGGGTCGAGGGCAACGGCCGGTTTGTCGAGGAGAACCCCCAGTTCACGCTCGGGTGGTCCGGATATACCCGGGGCGTTGAACATTACATGAACTGGATTCATCCGGAAGTACGGCGGTTCAAGCTCAATTATGCGGAGGAACTGGCCGGATATGATATTGACGGGCTGGAGCTGGACTTCATGCGTCGCCCGACCTATTTCCGGCTGGATCAGACCAGTCAGCTCGAACGGGAACGGATCATGACCGGTTTTGTGGCGGAGACCCGGGCCATACTCGACCGGACGTCGCGGAGCGGGAAACGTCGCCGGCTCGGCGTTCGGGTCCCCTGCCATCTCGCCGAGTACGGATTGCTCGGGCTCGACCTCGAAGCACTGGTCGATGCCGGGGTCGACATGGTCAATGTCTCCCCTTCGATGTTCACCCAGCAGCAGACCGACCTGCCGACCATCCGGCGTCTGCTGCCGGATACCGCCGTATATCTTGAAGTCAGCGACATCATCGACAAGCCCGCGGGAGAGGGTTTGAGCAAGGACTGCGCCGGGATTCCGCGCCGTCCCACCGATGAGCAGTTCTATACCACCGCTCATCTGGCCTACGCCCGGGGCGCCGACGGTATCTGCACGTTCAATTTCCGGTTTTTCAGCGGTAAACAGGATTACCCGAAAACCAAGGGGGTTCGACTGTACGAGCCGCCTTTCCACATCTTCCCCCGCCTGCGCGATCCGGAATGGCTCGGCAGACAATCGCAGCACTGGTTTCTCTGCCGGGGGCATGGTGGCTACGCTCCCTGGCTGGACGGCTCGCGCTGCGCCTACATGATGCGCAATGCCGCTTTCGCCCCGGCCTCGCCCCTGCCGTGCCGATTAAAACCAGGCATGAAGATACCTTTCTGTTTCGATATGGCTCCGCCGGAGGGGGGGGCGCGGAACCGGCCGACTGCGGATTCAGGCCTGCGCTTCTCTGGCCGGTCGGCGGTTGACGGCGACTATCAACAGTACCCCACTGGAAGAAATTCCAGAGGTATCAGCCCCCTTTACCAGCCGTTATCACGAGCTGCTCGGCCATCCCGAAGACTGGCGGGCATGGATTGTGCCAGCGGAGCTACTCAAGGACGGCAAAAACCGCTTTGAAATCACCATGACCGAAGGTGAGCCGGCGGAACTGTTCCATCTGGATGTGGCGATGCAATGAGAGTAACGATAAAGGAGACAACACAATGCCCCCCCCAATGCATATCCACACCCGCAAGCAACTGTTCGCCGACCGGCGGCTGGTCGATTCCAGTCGCGGCGTGCGCCTGACCATGAACCCGCCTTATCAGACGGGCGAGGAGAATGTGATCCGTGACACCTGGTGGGAACGGAAGCCCGGCAGCAAGATCGGCGGCTACAGCACGATCCGGCGCGAGAACGGCACGTTCCGGCTGTGGTACCAGTTTGGACACCAGTACGGGCCCTGGTCGAAGAAGGGGCCGGACGGAAAGCCCAAGCCCAAGGGGGATGGAACTATAATCGGCGGCCAGTCCGTCCTCTACGCCGAGTCTGAAGACGGCGTGCATTTCACTAAACCTGAATTCGGCCTGCACGAGTTCTACGGCAGCACACAAAACAACGTCGTCATCCCCGGCTATGTGCAGGGCGGCCACGTGTGGATTGATCCACACGCCCCGCCGGAGTGTCGCTACCGCAGCCAGGGCAACGGCCAGGGGTATATCCCTTTCTACGGGTCACCGGACGGTATCCACTGGCGGAAAACTCATGAGGTCAGACTGCCGTCTTCTCTGACCGGCCCCAAAGTTGACGGGCGTCCTGAAAGTTCCGGTGTGGACGGTCGCACCAACATCCATTGGGATGTCGAACTGGGTCGTTACGTGATGTTCACCCGCCAATCTTTCAAAGCCGTTAATCATACTCCAAAAGGATCTGGTATCTACAGGAGCCATCGCGCCGTGCGGCGCCTGGAGTCCGACGATCTTGTCAACTGGGACAACGAAACCCTGGTTCTGACCCACGACGAAACCGACCTGGCGGCGCACAAGGTTGATCTGCCCGACCAGCCGCCGGTGGACTACAATTGCGCTAGCGTGTTTCGCTATCCTGACGAGCGCGGACACTGGTTCATGCTGGTCACCTGTTACTGGCACTGGTACGACCGGACCCTGAGGGAATCGTTCACAACTCCGGCTACAATCTCGGCCCCAACGCCAACGATATCCGGCTGCTGGTCAGCGCCGACGGCAAAAAGTTCGAGTGGCTCGGCGACCGCGCCCCGTTCATCCGCCTCGGGCCGGAAGGCCGCTTTGACTCGCGGCTGCTCCGTGAAATGGCCTACCCCATTCCGATGGACAATGAATTGTGGTTTTATTATACCGGACGCAACAGCGAGCACGGCCCGGCGCCTTCTAATATTCTCGATCCGGCCGCGTCCGAACCCCAAGACGCCATCTCCAGAGCGGTCATGCGCCTGGACGGCTTCGTCTCGGCCGACGCCGAATACACCGGCGGCGAACTGACCACGCCGCCGCTGGTCTTCGCGGGCGAGCGCCTGACGCTGAACGTGGACACCAGCGGGGGCGGCGAAGTCAAGGTCGAGATTCAGGACGAGGCCAAAAATCCAATCCCCGGCCATACCCTGGCGGATGCCCGCCCCCTGAACGGCAATTCGATCGCCATGCCCGTGCGCTGGAGCGGCGGTGACAATGTCGGCGCCCTGGCCGGGTGCCCGGTGCGGTTGCGCTTCGTCATGAACGACTGTAAACTATACGCGTTTCAATTCGGAGAAAAGAAATAATGAACCCTCGAGACCGACTGCTAAAAGCTTTTGATTTTGAAGAAGTGTATCCGACCCCGTACACCATATGGTACGATCACGAAACACTTGAACGGCTCAATGCTCATTATGGCGGCCCTTCCTGGCGTGAGGGTATCCATGACCATATCATGCGTTTGACCGTGGACTGGGAACCTGAAGTCAGTGTAGGTGAAGGACTCTACCGCGACGTGTTCGGCACCCTCTGGCAGCAGGGAGACCCAAAGCATATAGTCGAGCCGGCGCTGACGAAGCCTTCGCTCGACGGATTCAAGATGCCTAAACTTGCTCCTCACCTGCTCGCTGCACAACCAACGGCAGATGAAAAACATACAATTCTGCCTATGCTTGGCTTCGAAGAGGCGCACAAACGTTTGGTAAACGAACGGGAACGGGTCTTTACAGTGGTCGGATACGGACGGGGCATATTTCAGTGCGCCTGGATGATGCGCGGGTATGAGAATTATTTCGTCGACCTTCTCGACAATCCGGTATTCTGTCATGAATTGATGGAACAGATGACTGAACGCCATCTTGAATTGCTGGACGAGCTGTTAAAATTGCCGTGCGACGGTATCATATTCTCAGACGACTATGGTGATCAGCGCGGTGTGATCATCGGCCCCCCGCTCTGGCGGGAGTTTGTCAAGCCATATCTGAAAAAACTCTATGAACGAGTCCATCAGGCCGGCAAGATGACCTTTCAGCATACATGCGGCAGCGTCTTCGACATTATCCCCGATCTCATAGAAATCGGGCTCGATGTGCTTCAGAGCCTGCAGCCGGAAGCCATGCCGGTGTATGAAATCAAGAAACAATACGGCCGTGACCTGCGTCTGTGGGGCGGCCTGGGTACGCAGCAATTGCTGCCGCAGGGCACGCCGGAGGAAATCCGCGCCGAGATCAGGCGGCTGCGACGGGAACTGGGCAAGGGCGGCGGCTACTGTTTTACCTCCAGCAAACCGATCATGAAAGATGTACCGGTCGAGAACGCTGTCGCTTTCATTGAGGAAACTGTTCAAGCAATGGAATAAATTAATGAAGTGTACTTTAATAGGAGAAACAAAGTGAACAAAAGATCATTCAAAAAATCGTTGGAAGAAAAACCGCAGTTGGGGTTCTGCTCGATGTATCCGGCGCCCGGAATTATCGAGCGGATCGGACAGGATTGGGACTGGTGCTGGATCGACTGTCAGCATGGAGAATGGGGGCTGGACAGCGCCATCGATGCCGTGCGGGCGTGTAACCTGGTCGGCATATTTTCACTGGTCAGGGTCCCCGGATCGGAGGCGGGCATTATCGGCAAGGTGCTGGATACGGCCTGCGACGCCGTCATGGTGCCGATGATCGACAGCGCTGAGCAGGCCGAGCAGGTCGTTCAGGCGGCACGTTTTGCGCCGCGCGGGAAACGCTCCTACGGCGGACGCCGCCCCATCGACCTGTATGGCCGCGCTTACGCGCATGCCGAAAATCCCCAGCCCCTCGTCGTCTGCCAGATCGAAAGCCCTGAAGCCGTCGAAAAGGTCGATGAAATAGCCGCAGTTGACGGCGTTGATGCACTGTTCTTCGGGCCGGACGATATGGCGTTGGCGCAAGGCCTGCCCATGGATCAGCCTCGGCCGGCAGGATGTTTCGACGCCGAGATGCGGAAGGTAGCCGAGGCGGCACGGCGGCATGGAAAGATAGCGTGCGGCGTATTCATGGCGCCAGATGCTGCTCGACAAGCCGTCGAATGGGGATACCGGCTGGTCGTGTGCGTGGGCGATGTCCCGCTGCTTGCTAACAACTCAAAGAACGCCGCGAAAACCTTCAGGGCCGAAGCCGGGAAAGGTAACGGAGTGGAAGACGCAGGAACATCAATGTATTGAGCTGTCAAAAGGGCGCAATAACAGCCGGAGTCACCGAGTCACCGAGTCACGAAGTCACGAAGTCACGAAGTCATGAAGTCATGTCGATATAACGTTATGGGAGAAAAAAAAGTATGAAAAAACCAGTCCTCGTTTGCGCCGCCGATCTTGCTCACTTACCGGCGGTTAAAGAGCTTCTTGAGTCAAATTTTGAATATCGTCCGGCTCGTCCGGCGACGCCGGAGAATCTGGCCCGCCTGCTGCCGGAAGCGGATGCTTATTTCGCCGCCCTCGAGGTTCGGCTCACAGAGGAGCTGATCTTGCTGGCGCCGCGTTTACAAGCCATTGCCACCCCTTCCACTGGGCTCGACCATCTCGATCTGGAGGCTGCGGCCGACCATGGCATCGCGGTAATCGGGTTGAAGGATGAGCGCGCCTTGCTCGACCGCATCACCGCCACCGCCGAGCTGGCCTGGGCCCTTGTCCTCGCCTGCGCCCGGCGTCTGCCGGAATCCTTTGACGCCTCCCGCCGCGGTCACTGGGCCCGCGATGAACTGCGAGGGCGCCAGCTGGCGGAAAAGACCTTCGGCATCATCGGCTGCGGCCGGCTGGGCACCATGGTCGCCGACTACGCCGGAGCCTTCCGGATGTCCGTGCTCGGCTATGATGTGCGGGATGTGCGCATTGCAGGCGTTGAACCCTTACCGCTTGACGAACTGCTGGCCCAGTCGGACGTGGTCAGCCTGCATATTCATCTGACCGAAGCCAACCGCGGCTTTATGAACATGGACCGGCTGCGGCGGATGAAACTCGGCAGCATCCTGATCAATACCAGCCGGGGCGCGGTAGTCGATGAGAGCGCCGTCCTCGATGCATTAAAAAACGGTCCGCTTGCAGCCTACGGCACGGATGTCATCGAAGGGGAATGGCGCGATGACCTGCAGAACCATCCGCTGATCCGGCATGCGCGGGAACACGGTAACGTGGTCATCACACCGCATATCGGCGGCATCACTTTCGAGTCGCAGGCTATGGCCTATGAACATACGGCCAAAATGCTGATCGAACATTGTCAAAAACACTTCGATTCGTGATAAAACAGTGCAACGCTGATACAGGAGAAAGTGATATGCATAAAGTCCTGATAGCCGACAGCACCGCCGGCGTGCCTTACAAATGGCCGCATCACACCAATGAGCTGATACTCGACCGCAAAGATGCCGAGGCCGGCGAGATCATGCTCACGTGCATCGAGCCGGGCGAACAGTGTCACCGGCATGCTCACGCGGATAACGAACAGATATACTATATCATTTCGGGGCGGGGGCAACTTCGCTACAGCGAGCCCGACGCGGATTCCGATACGGTGGCCGAATTGGTTCCGGGTCAGGTTGTTTACATCCCCTGCCACACCGAGCACCAGACAAGCTGTGCCGGTGAGGAGACACTGGTCTATCTGGGCGTGGATGTCTTTCCGCGCGGCAAACCGGCGGACGAGCCGACCTGGGCGGCGCACGCGGACGCATTGCGCCGGGACACGGCTACGGTGTGGAAAATCGAGAAGTAGCTCTGAATCATCATTCCACCGGCACAGGGCACGGTGGTGACGAGACCACGGGGTTCACTGAATATGTACGATGTCCAATCCAACGGTTGGGTAGGAAAATTATTGTGCGACAGGCTCTAACCAAGAAAAGGAAAAACAACGATGAGTATAGATTTGCATTGTCATACTTTGTTTTCGATCGATTCTTTCGGAACGCCCGAAGAACTGATTGATATCGCCGCTGAAAAACATGTTGCCGCCCTGGCGATAACGGACCACAACAGTCTCGAAGGTGTTGAAAGGGGGGCGAGAAGAGCTAAACAACGTGGGGTTATTTTTATTCCGGGAATTGAACTGGACGTATATTACGGCGAAAAAAGTTATCATTTCCTGGGATTGGGCATTGATTGGCGGTGCCACGCACTTCATGAATTGGCGGCAAGGAATTTCCAGGTATATAAATACCGTTTCGAAATTTATTTCAGGGAACTTTTGCAAAAGGGCTTCCCCTGGTCACGTGAGGAATTAAAAGAACACCTGCCGGTAAGATACCCGACCCATCCGCACCCCATTTTGTCTGAACGGGTGGTGCGGCATCTGGTAGAATGCCGCGGCGGCCTGGATGGTTTCTCTGAAATGGATAAAAATGCCTCCAATGAAGCACGCCTTGAGCTGGAAAATTCTCGTCATAAAATAAGTTTTTGCGAATATCATGAGGCCCGTGACGCCGTTCATCAGGCCGGAGGCGTTCTGCTTCTGGCCCATCCGGGAAAGTATTATCCGGGAGACATCCAGGCTCAAATGCGATTGATCGAACAGCTGCTTTCAAAAGGGACCGATGGTGTTGAGGTTTATCATTGGGCCAATTTTAAGGAGGCTGAAGCAGGCAGGGAACTGATCGGGTTTCTCGAACATAAAGGATGCCTGATAAGCGGTGGATCGGACTGCGGGCATGCCAAGAACCCCTCTGGACAATTCTTAGGAAGACCAAGGTTCGAAGAACCGCCCGTACCGGAAGCACTCATCCTCCAGTTTGAACAGCAGGGCATTTGTTTTGCTTGAGCAATACTTCAGCACGGATATATCCGTACTGGGGTACTGTCAAGTTCAACATGAAAAGGAAATGACAACATATATTAGCATTGACGCCTCCCTTGTCTCGCACCTTGTCTCGCACCTGTTTCCAAAAAAGTGGGATTTGAATTGTGACGAAA